>NZ_JBXMIS010000001.1:0-48004 GCF_057073975.1 Conyzicola sp.
CCCCGCCTCCCCCCCCCCCCCCCCCCCCCCCGATGCGCAGGAGTCGGCTGGCGATCCTGCCGAGCGGATCGGAGGCTACGCCTTGCCGCCGGAGAGCCTGGTCAGCAGCGCGCGGTCGTTGGCGCGACGGCGCGGCGGAAGGGCGAGGGCGACGACGAGCGCCGCGGTGCCGGCAGCCACGAGGCTGATGACCCAGATCCAGCCGCCGTCGAAGGTGAAGCCGAGCCACAGCAGCGAGACCCAGATGACGGATGCGACGATGGCGGCGATGGCGCCGAGCAGCAGGGATCCGCGGGTCTCACGACCAGGCAGCGCGTAGTGCGCGAGGAATCCGAGGCCCGCGGCGATGAGGACGACGAAGAGGAGCTCCATGGTCTACGCCACGAACCCGACGCGACGCGACGACTCGGAGCCGATCTCGATGTAGCCGAAGCTGGCGGTCGGCACGATGAAGACCTTGCCCTTGTTGTCGCTCAGCTTGATGAACGCGCTCGACGCCTCGAAGGCTGCGGCGACGAGCGCCTCGACCTCCGCGGCCGTCTGGCCCGACTCGAAGGTGATCTCACGGGGGCTGTTGGTGATGCCGATGCGAATGTCCACGAGGCAAGATTACGACACCGCGAGGATGCCGCATCGCCCCGTTCACCGTGGGCGTACTGTCTGCCCCTCCCGCTAGCTTGTACTCGTGGCAATCAAGGGATTCGAGCGAGCGGCGTCTGGCGCCGTCGCGGTCCCGGTGCTCGATGACTCGCAGCGCGCGGTGCTCACCCTCGCCGACACGCAGTCGGCGGCGGTGATCGGGGCTCCCGGCTCTGGCAAGTCGACGGTGGTGGTCGAGCTCGTCGCCGATCGGGTGCTCGGCCGCGGCTGGGGCGCCGACGAGATCGTCGTGCTCACGCAGGGTCGCGCTGGGGCATCCCGATTGCGCGACCAGCTCGCGCTGCGACTGAATGCCGCGACCAACGGCCCTCTTGCCCGCACGGTCAACTCGCTCGCCTTCGAGATCGTCACAGAGGCAGCGCGTGCCGCCGGAGCGCCGCTGCCCCGGCTCGCGACGGGCGGCGATCAGGACAGCGACATCGCCCAGCTGCTCGAGGGGCACCTCGAGGAGGGCACCGGCCCGGCGTGGCCGGATCCGCTGAACGACGACGTGCGGCGCCTGCGGGTGTTCCGCACCGAGCTGCGCGAGCTCATGGGGCGAGCCACGGAGTACGGCGTGACCCCGGCGGCTCTCGCCTCGCTCGGGGCGTCGAGCGGGCATCCGGAGTGGGTGGCCGCCGCGGCTTTCATCGACGAGTACCTCGAGGTCGTGGCGAGCGCGCGGGAGTACCAGCTCGACGCGGCAGAGCTCGTGCGCTTCGCGATTGCCGCTATCGAGTCGTCGGATCGCGTCTCTCGACTGCGGCTCGTCGTCGTCGACGACCTACAGGAGGCAACGGAGTCGACCGTCGCCTTTCTTCGCGCCCTCGCCGCCAGAGGCGTAGCGATCATCGCCCTCGGCGATCCGGATGTCGCGGCGAACGCCTTCCGCGGCGGCGAGCCCGACGTGCTCGGCCGGCTCTCGAGTGTTCTCGCCATTCCCGCACTGACGACCATCGTGCTCTCCGCTGTGCACCGCCAGCCCTCTGCCCTTCGCGAGCTCACCACCCGGGTCACAGAGCGCATCGGCACAGCGGCCGCGGGGCCGCAGCGCGCCGCGCCGGGGGTGCGAGAGCCGCAGCTCGAGCTGCCCGCCATCCTCACGGTCGAGGCGCCGAGTGCCGGCCGGGTCTGGTCGTCGGTCGCACGGGTGCTGCGAGAGCACCATCTCGTGCGCGGGGTTCCGTGGTCGCGCATGGCCGTCGTTCTCCGCTCCGGCGCATCCGTGGCGCCGGCGGCGCGGGCCCTCGCCCTCGCCGAGGTGCCGAGCCGCACCGCCGTCGGCGGGCGACCGCTGCGCGACCTTCCAGCCGCGCGGGCCCTGCTCCTCGTCGTCGACGCGGGTGCCGGCCGCACCCCGCTGTCTCCCGCGCTCGCGACCGAGCTGCTGCTCGGACCCATCGGCGGGCTCGATCCGCTCGCGCTGCGACGGCTGCGGCTCGCCCTCCGGGCAGAGGAGCTCGCGGGCGGGGGCTCCCGCCCGAGCGACGAGCTGCTCGTCGAGGCGCTGGGCGCGCGCGACCGGCTGGCAACGATCGACCACCGGGTGGCGCGAAGCGCTGACAGGCTCGCCGGCATCCTGTCGGATCTCGGCGACCTGGCCGCGGCTGGCGCGACGATCGAGGAGCTGCTGTGGCTCGCCTGGGAGAAGAGCGGGCTGGCCAAGCCGTGGTTCGACGCCGCGCTCGCGAACGGCATCGTCGCCGACGAGTCCAACCGCAACCTCGACGGCATCGTTGCCCTCTTCAGCGCGGCGAAGCGCTTCGTCGAGCGGGAGCCTGCCGCCGGGTACTCCGTGTTCCTCGCCAACGTGCTCGATGCCGAGGTGCCGGAAGACACCCTGTCGCCCCAGCCGGCGACCGACGCGGTCTTCGTCTCGACACCGCCAGGCGTGGTCGGCGCGGAGTACGACATCGTCGTGGTCGCTGGGCTGCAAGACGGCGCGTGGCCGAACCTGCGCCTCCGCGGCTCCCTGCTGAACCCGCAGGAGCTCGTGCGGGTAGTCACGGGGGTCGACTCCTCGACGGTCAACGAACGGGCCCTCGTGCTCGGCGACGAGCTGCGCATGTTCGCGCTCGCGGTCTCGCGCGCGACCACCCAGGTGGTCGTCGCTGCGGTCGCCAACGACGACGAGGCGCGCAGCGTGTTCTTCAGCCTGCTGCCCGCCAGTGCTGTTGCGGCCGACGTGTCGAATCGTCCGCCACTGTCGCTGCGCGGGCTCACCGGCAGGCTGCGACGGGAGCTCATCGCCCCTGGTCGTTCGCTGCGCGAGCGGGCGGCCGCCGCATCCGCGCTGTCCCGTCTTGCCGCCGAGCGGGTGCCCGGTGCCGACCCGACCGAGTGGCACGGGCTGCTCGAGCCCTCGACGGTCGACCCGCTGTTCGGACCAGATGACACTGTACCGGTCTCGCCATCCCAGCTCTCCCGCTTCGAGGAGAGCCCGCTCGACTGGTTCGTCGAGTCGATCTCTGGCTCGCAGTCGTCGACGGCCATGGCCGTCGGCACGCTCGTGCACTGGGCCATGGAGACGGCAACCGACCCGAGCGTGGATGCCGTGTGGGCCGCGATCGAGGCACGCTGGGGAGAGCTCGCCTTCGAGTCCGCGTGGATGGCGGAGCACCAGCGACGAGCGACGCGCGTTCTCGCGGCCGGCGTCGCGGAGTACCTCGGCGACTTCCAGCGCGATGGCAAGCTGCTCGTGGCGGCCGAGGGCAGGTTCTCGCTCGATGTGCCCCCCGCGAAGGTCAACGGCTCGATCGACCGCGTCGAGCGCCACCCCGACGGCTCCGTCGTCATCGTCGACCTCAAGACCGGCTCGCCGGTCACCAGGCAGGACGAGATCGACGCACACCCGCAGCTCGGCGCCTACCAGCTCGCCTATGCAGAGGGCGTGCTCGACGAGTTCCTCGCCGAGCACGGGGAGCACGCGAGCGGGGGAGCGAAGCTCCTGTTCGTCAAGCAGGGGGTGCGCAGCAAGCTCTACCGCGAGGCGGCCCAGGCACCGCTCACCGAGGAGCAGCTCGATGGCTTCCGCACCCGCATCCGCCAGGCCGCCTCGCTCATGGCGGCCGCGTCGTTCGACGGTGTCATCGAGCTGCCGACCCGAGGCCCCAGTGTCGCGTCGCGGTCGCTGCACCGGGTGAGGGCGGTGTCGAGTGACTAGCTCCGTCGAGATCGCCGACGCCCTCGAGCGCCCCCGCCCCACTGCCCAGCAGCAGGCCGTCATCGAGGCGCCCCTCGCCCCTGCCCTCGTGATCGCCGGCGCGGGCAGCGGCAAGACAGAGACGATGGCCAACCGGGTGCTGTGGCTGCTCGCGAACGGCCACGTCTCGGCGAGCGAGGTGCTCGGCCTCACCTTCACGCGCAAGGCCGCCGGCGAGCTCGCCGCCCGCGTGCGGGAGCGCATCGAGCAGCTGGCAGCGGTCGGGCTCATCGCCGAGGGGCGGGGCTATGACGCCTTCGACCCGCCCAGCATCTCGACCTACAACTCCTTCGCCAACACGATCTACCGCGACCACGCCGCCCTGCTCGGCCGGGAGAGCGATGGCACCGTGCTCGGCGAGGCGTCGGCGTGGCAGCTCATGCGCGGCATCGTCGTCGCGAGCACCGACGACCGGCTGCCCGACCTCGACCGCAACGCCGACACTGTGACGAAGGCGGCGCTGCAGCTCAGCCACGCGGTGAGTGAGAACGTCGTCGATGTCACGGCGGTCGCATCCATGGCAGAGCAGTTCGCCGCTCTCGCCGACCTTCCCCCCGGAGGCCGCGGGGAGTACGCGGAGGCCGCGATGCTCGCGCAGCGGGTCGGGGCGCTTCCCGTGCTGCTCGGTCTCGCCGCGGAGTTCGAGCGGGCGAAGGCCAGTCGTGGCTTCGTCGAGTACTCCGACCAGGTGGCGCTCGCACTCGAGATCGTGCGGCGAACCCCCGGTGTGGTCGCCGACTTCCGCGAGCGGTTCCGGGTGGTGCTGCTCGACGAGTACCAGGACACGAGCGTCGTGCAGTCGTGGCTGCTCTCCGAGCTGTTCGCGCACCATCCGGTCATGGCGGTCGGCGATCCGAACCAGTCGATCTACGGATGGCGCGGAGCGAGCGCCGCAAACCTCGAATCCTTCCCGTCGCAGTTCGCCTCGAACCGGGCGGCCACGTTCTCGCTGTCGACGAGCTGGCGCAACGGGCAGCACATCCTCGACGTGGCCAACGGCCTCGTCGAGCCGCTCGTGGCGACCACCCGGGTGCGGGTCGAGCGGTTGCAGCCGGGCCCGTCGGCCAGTGCCATCGCGGTCGACGTTGCCGTCGAGGAGACGGTGCGCGACGAGGCGAACGCCGCCGCTGTCTGGCTCAAGCAGCGCATCGTCGCGAACGAGGCGGGAGAGCTGCCGAGTGCCGCGATGCTCTTCCGCACCCGATCGAGCCAGCGCTTCTTCATCGACGCCCTTCGCGCGCACGAGGTGCCGTTCCACGTGCTCGGCATCGGCGGGCTCATGATCGAGCCGGAGATCGCCGACCTCGTCTCCGCCCTCACCGTGGTCAACGACCCGACGGCCGGCTCAGAGCTCGTGCGCCTGCTCGCGGGCTCGCGCTGGCGGCTCGGTGTGCGCGACCTGCACGCCCTCAGCCGAGTCGCCTCCTGGCTTCGCGACCGCGACTACCGCCACCAGATGCTCGACGAGGAGATCAGGGAGAAGCTGCGCAACTCTGTTGCAGAGGGGGAAGGCGGCTCGATCGTCGACGCCCTCGACTTCGTGGCGACCGCGAAGCCGGGCCACGTCGCGCTCGAGAACTTCAGTGAGGCTGGCCTGGAGCGGCTGCGGCACGCCGGTGCCCTGTTCGCGCGGCTGCGCGCGCGCTCCGGTCTTGAACTGCTCGACTTCGTCACCTTCGTCGAGCAGGAGCTGCTGCTCGACATCGAGGTCGCCGCCAACGAGGCGCGCCCTCTCGGCGGAGCGACGATGGAGGCCTTCTTCGACGCCCTCGGGGGCTACCTCTCGGTCGGTGCGTACAACCACGACGACTCGGCGAGCCTCGGCGGGTTCCTCGGCTGGCTGCGGGAGGCGGAGAACCGCGAAGGGCTCTCCCCGCGCACCGAGGATGCCGAGCCGGGCACCGTGCAGCTGCTCACCATCCACGGCTCGAAGGGCCTCGAGTGGGACCACGTGGTCGTGCCTCGCCTCACCGACGGCGAGCTGCCCGGCACTCCCAACGAGGGCTTCACGGGGTGGCTGAGCTTCGGCACCCTTCCCTACGAGTTCCGCGGCGATGCGGCAGAGCTGCCGGAGTTCGAGTGGCGCACCGCGACGACCCGCAAGGAGCTGATCGACGCCAAGGGTCGCTTCAGCGATGCCGTGCGGGCGCGCAACGAGCAGGAGGAGCGCCGCCTCGCCTATGTCGCAGTGACGAGGGCGCGGCACGGGCTTCTCGTCTCCAGCTCGTTCTGGTCGACGCAGTCGCGGCAGCGGCCGCCGAGCCCGTTCCTGCGCGAGCTCTCTGATGCCGGCGTGATCGGCCCGCTGCCGACGGCGAGCGAGCACGAGGAGAACCCACTCGGCGACGACGCGACGATCATCACCTGGCCGCTCGACCCGCTCGGCGGCCGACGGGCCGCCGTCGAATGGGCTGCGGCCGAGGTGCGCGCGAGCGCGCCGGGGGCGGGTGGGGCGTGGGATCGCGATCTCGACCTGCTGCTCGAGGAGCGGCGACGCCGCATCGAGGGAAGCGAGCGGGTCGCGGTGCCTGCTCGGGTACCGGCATCCCGCTTCAAGGACTTCGTCGACGCCCCAGCAGAGGTCGCCGCCTCGCTGCGGCGCCCGATGCCGCAGCGGCCATACCGCGCGACCCGGCTCGGCACGGTGTTCCACTCCTGGGTCGAGAACCGCTTCGGGGTGCACGGTGGCACCGAGACGATCGACGCGCTGGAGACAGAGCTGGATGACGCAGAGGGCACCCTCGATCTCGAACGTCTCGCAGAGCTGCAGCGCACCTTCGAGCACTCGGAGTGGGCGACCCGCAAGCCGGTGGAGGTGGAGCGCGAGATCCACCTCCCGCTCGACGGCCACATCGTCATCTGCAAGATCGACGCGATCTACGCCCTGCCGGGCGACCGGTTCGAGGTCGTCGACTGGAAGACGGGAAAGGCGCCCGTCGACGACGACGACCTCGAACGCAAGCAGCTGCAGCTCGCGCTGTATCGGCTCGCCTATGCGAAGTGGCGCGGCATCGACCCGGCCCGCATCGACGCTGTCTTCTACTTTGTGGCCGACGACAGGGTGGTGCGTCCTGCGCGCATCTTCGACGAGGACGAGCTCGTCACGGAGTGGCGGCGGGTGTACGCCTAGGCGACGAGCAGCTAGGCAGACAGGTTGCGGGCGCCGAGAGGGGCCATGACGTCGTTCTCGACGTCGTCGACGATCGCGCTGAGCATGCTGACAGCGTCGTCGACGATCTCGGTGCTGCGCACCTGGGTGCCGTGCAGCAGCCACTTGGCCACCTCGAGCTCCGCATAGAGCGTCGCTCTCGTTCCGACCTGGCGGTCGAGCGTGCCGCGCGCGGAGTGGTACGCGTCGAGGGCTGCCTGCGAGGCATCCGCGTCGTGTGCAGCCAGCAGCCAGCACAGGTCGCGTGCCGGGTCGGCCACCCGAAGCTCATGCCAGCCGAGGAGGCCGGTGACCGCCTCGCCCTGGACGAGGAAGGAGTCAGCGCTCAGCGTGTTGTTGACGACGGTCGGCTGGTACTGCCACATCGCGGTGTCCTCGGTGGCGCGCTCCCACCGGCCGAGCAGCGATGCGGGAACCATGCCTGTCGCGGCAGCGCGGTCCATGATGCTGACGGCGCTGCGCAGGCTCTCGATCGGGGTGAGCACGGGAAGCCCTGCGTCGGCGACGAAGCTCGTGGGAAGCGAGTGGATGGCGGCGATCGCGCGCCCGATCGATGCCGCGAGCCCGTCGGTGCCCGGCTGCAGGTCGTCGAGGTGGGCCTTCTCGCCATAGACGAACTCGTAGACGATGCCGCGCGTGCCGTCGACGGGAACCTGCCCGACGTAGGTCGAGACGGCGAAGGGGAGGCGGGCGCGCACGCCACTGCTCAGCGCGCGAAGGGCAACGAGGTCGGCGGACTGCTGTGCCTCCGCTGCCTCGTTGCGCGGCACGCGCATGATCCAGTGCCGTCCGTCGCGCCCGGTGAGCAGCGCGGAGTCGAAATCATTGTCACCGTGCGCGCCGAAGCTTGCCGTCGAGGCGAGGTCGAGGCCCGCCACGGCCGCCGTGGCGAGCGCGGCTAGAGTGAGGTTGGATCTGGCCATGCCACTCAGGGTAGGTCGAGAATCCTCCGCATCCCTTGCACGCCACGCACTTCCGATGGGTCTGAACATGTCACGGTCGTTCCTCGCGCGACTGCCGCTCGCGCGCAGCGGACTCGACCGGGACCACCTCGGTCGCGGCGATGCGGGCCTGCTGCAGCATCCGGAGGCCAGGTTCGTCGTCATCGCCGACGGTCTCGCGCTGCTGAGCGGCGAGGCGCGCCTTGCACTCCTGACGGCAGCGCAGGCGCCCCCGTCAGAGCTCGTGGTCTACCTCGGCCGCACAGAGACCGGCGCCCCGCGCTTCTGCGTCGTGCTCGACGAGCCCGGCGACCTCGGCCCATGGGGCAGCCTTCGCACCCTCGGCGCCCAGCTGGACGACCTGGATGCCGCCCTCTTCGTCGAGTCCCTCGCGATCTCGAACTGGCACCTCGCGCACCGCTTCTCGCCGCTCAGCGGGGCGGCGACGGTGGCGACCACGGGTGGGTGGGTGCTGCGCGATCCGGAGGCCGGCCGCGATCTGTTCCCGCGCACCGACATGGCGATCATCGTCGGGGTGACGGATGCCGCCGACCGCATCCTGCTCGGATCCAACGCCGCGTGGGAGTCGAACCGCTACTCGCTCCTCGCAGGCTTCGTCGAGCCGGGCGAGTCGCTCGAGGCGGCCGTGGCGCGCGAGGTGTTCGAGGAGTCGGGCATCCGCGTCACCGACCCCGTCTACCTCGGCAGCCAGCCGTGGCCTTTTCCCGCCTCGCTCATGGTCGGCTTCACGGCGCGCGTCGACGAGTCGGTCGAGAGCACGCTCACGCCCGACGGCGAGGAGATCCTCGACCTTCGGTGGTTCAGCCGCGACGAGCTTGCGGCGTCGGTCGGCGAGATCCGCCTGCCCGGTGCGACCTCGATCGCCCTCGCCATCATCGAGGAGTGGTTCGGCGGCCCGCTGCCGGAGGCTGCGCCATGAGCAGCCCGGAGTCGCTGCTCGACGGGCTCGACGAGCAGCAGCGCCAGGCGGCCGAGGCGCTGCTCGGTCCGGTGTGCATGCTCGCCGGTGCTGGCACGGGAAAGACTCGGGCCATCACGCACCGCATCGCCTACGGGGTGGCGAGCGGCGTGTACCCTCCCGGCCGGGTCTCTGCCCTCACCTTCACGACCCGTGCCGCAGGGGAGCTGCGTGGCCGGCTTCGAGCACTCGGCGCCGGCGGTGTGGCGGCCCGAACCTTCCACTCCGCCGCGCTGTCGCAGCTCAACTACTTCTGGCCGCAGGTGGTCGGCGGCAGCATGCCGCGGCTCATCGAGAGCAAGGCCCGACTGCTCGCGCACGCGGCCGACTCGATCCGGCTGAAGCTCGACACGGCGACCCTTCGCGATGCAGCGGCAGAGATCGAGTGGCGCAAGGTCTCGCGACTGAGCATCGAGCAGTATGCGCACTCCGGCCGCATCCTTCCCTCCACCCTGACGATGGAGACGGCTGCGTCGCTGCAGCAGGCATACGAGAACCTCAAAGACGAGCGCCGGCAGCTCGACTTCGAAGACGTGCTGCTCGCCGCCGCCGGCATGATCGAGGCGGAGCCACGCGTCGCCCAGCAGGTGCGGGAGCAGTACCGCTTCTTCGTCGTCGATGAGTACCAGGACGTCTCGCCGCTGCAGCACGACCTGCTGACGCTCTGGCTCGGCGAGCGCAGCGACGTCTGCGTCGTCGGGGATGCGAGCCAGACCATCTACTCGTTCGCAGGGGCATCGCCGGCGTACCTCCTCGGTTTTCCGGCGAAGTACCAGGAGTCGGTCGTCGTGCGCCTTGAGCAGAACTACCGGTCGACACCGGAGATCGTCGCCTCGGCGAACCGGCTCATGCACGGCAGAACCGGCGCACTGTCGCTGCACGCTGTCGCGCCGAGCGGGCCGGCCCCGACGGTCAACGTCGCGCCCAATGACAGCGCAGAGGCCCGCTCGATCGCGAATGCCATTGCCGCGGAGATCGCCGGGGGAGCGGCCCCGCAGGACATCGCGGTGCTGTACCGCATCAACGTGCAGTCGACCGCGCTCGAGGCGGCGCTCTCTGATGCCGGTGTGCCGTACCTGCTGCGCGGTGCGACCCGGTTCTTCGAGCTGCGCGAGGTCAAGGAGGCACTCATGCTCCTCAAGGGCGCGACGGTGACAACGGCGATCGCCGAGCCGCTGTTCAAGACGGTCAGCGACGTGCTGCGCTCCCTCGGCTGGACGCAGGACGCCCCAGAGGTGCGCGGCGCCGTTCGCGACCGCTGGGAGTCGCTCAACGCGCTCATGGGCCTGGCCGAGGAGGCGGCACCAGGCACGACCCTTCGCCAGTTCGTCGAGGAGCTGCTCGAACGCCAGCAGGGGCAGCACGACCCGACGCGCGCGGCCGTCACCCTCGCGACGATGCACGCGGCGAAGGGACTCGAGTGGGAGTCCGTGCACATCGCTGGCCTGAGCGAGGGGCTGCTGCCCATCAGCTACGCACGAACGGAGGCGGCGGTCGAGGAGGAGCGTCGGCTGCTCTACGTGGGGGTCACCCGTGCCCGGCGGCGACTGAGCCTGTCGTGGTCGCGGGAGGGATCCGCTGGGTCGCCGAGCCGTGGCGGCCAGCGCAACCCCAGCCGTTTTCTCGCCGAGTTGCAGCGCTAGCGAACGGCGGCGACGGCCTCGCCGTTCGTGAAGCCCGGTTCGAGGCAGCCGCAGGCGGGGTGCGGGTCGACGGCCGATGTAGTCACGGTGCCGGTCGCGGCATCCAGGTGAATCTGGCCGGATGCCGAGGCGGCCCCCAGCGCGAACCAGCCCCCAACGACGCGGGCTGCGATCGCGGCCGCCTCGCTCGCGACGAGGGGGGTGTCTGCTGCGGCCGTGCGGCCCCACAGCTGGGACGCGATAGCCGGCCACGCGGCGTCGGCCTCGGTGGCGTGCAGCTGAAGGCAGTACAGGCATGCAGAGCGGCCGGGTTCGACGAGCGGGCCGATGGTGACGTCGGCGTCGCCGACCAGCACGGCAAGGTGGGGAATGTCGCGCCGCAGCCAGAGACCGTGCAGCGCTGGCTCGAGCACGAAGTGCCCGACGGCAACGGCGAGGTCGCACGACTCGCCCTCTGCTGCGGCCACCGTGCGCGCAATGCGCACGGTGAAGCCCTCGGCGGCGAGCAGCCGGGCGACGGCCTCGGCCGTCGGGCCTTCGCCGGTGACAACCACCACCCGCTCGGCACTGCCCCCGCCCTCACGCACGAGCGCGGGCGCAACCTGCGCGAGAAACCCCTCGACCTCGTCGCCGCGCAAGCCAGCCGACCGCCCGATCATCGCGAGCCCTGCGTGCGGAACGCCGCCGCTGAGCGCCGCGAGCATGCGCTCTGTGCCGACAGTGACGCCGTCGAGGGTGACGACGGCGCGAGAGACGCCGATCTGCAGGCTCGTCGGGCTGCGCCAGACGAGGGGGAGTCGTGGGTCGAGTCGCAGCACCATGCGCCGATAGTGCCAGCAGGGCCGGATGCCGCGTCGGCGGCATCCACACGCGTCAGTCCTCTGTCGGCCGCTCGGTCGTGTCGTCGTTCAGGAGGTCCTCGATGGCCTGGTCGACGTCGTCGAGACTAGTGAAGCCTCCCGTCAGTCGGGAGAGCAGGGCGGACGGGTCGGTGATGTCGTCTGCCGTTGGGACGACGTCGGGATGCGACCACAGGGCGTCACGCGCATCGGCGCCCACCGCATCCGAGACCTTCTGCCACATGGCGGCGGCCTCGCGAAGGCGCCGTGGTCGCAGCTCGAGGCCGACGAGTGTCGCGAACGCGGATTCGGCGGGGCCTCCCGACGCACGGCGGCGGCGCACAGTCTCGGCGATCGCGTCACGCTTGGGCAGGCGGGCGGTCGCCTCGGCCGTCACGACGTCGACCCAGCCCTCGACGAGGGCGAGCATCGTCTCGAGTCGCGCGAGCGCGGCGAGCTGCTCATCGGACTTCGGCGGTATCAGGGCACCGCTCGTCAGCGCGTCCCGCAGCTCCTCTGGGTTGCTCGGATCGAGGTCGGTCGCCAGCTCCTCTAGTCGATCGGTGTCGATGCGGATGCCGTGGGCGAACTCCGTGATCGACGACAGCAGCTGCAGCCGCAGCCACTTGGCGTGCCGGAACAGGCGGGCGTGGGCGAGCTCGCGCACCGCGAGGTAGAGCTGCACCTGGTCGACGGGGATGTCGAGTCCGGTCGCGAAGGCCGCGACGTTCTGCGGGATCATGACCGCCTGGCTGTCGGAGCCGGAGGAGCCGAGCAACGGGATGCCGATGTCGCCGCCCGACACCACCTCGCTCGCGAGCTGGCCGACCACCTGGCCCAGCTGCATGGCGAAGAGGGTGCCGCCGACGTTGCGCATGAGCTGGCTCGCATTGGCCATCATGCCCTCGAGCTCATCGGGAGCCTGGTCCTGCAGCACGCCCGTCAGCGCATCGGCGATGCTCGTCGCAACCGGCTCGGCCAGCTGCGTCCAGATCGGCATCGTCGTCGTGACCCACTCGGTGCGGCTGATGAGCCGCGGGGTGGCGGTGAGCTCGGTGATCGACGTTGCCTCGGCAAGCCACAGCGAGGCGACATGGAACGCCTGCTCCAGTTGCGATCGCTCTGCGGGAAGCGAGACGACGCTCGACCGGGACGCGAGGCCGGTGGCCTGCTCGAGGGCGAGTCCCCAGTTGACGCCGTCCTCACTCGACTGCAGTGCATTCTGCAGCTGGCTGATGAGCTGCGACACGAGCTCAGGGTCGTTGGGCAGCCCGGCGGCGCTCGCGAGTCTCGCTGGGTCGATCTCGCCGTTGCCGGAGAGGAACTCCCTCAGCATGTCCTTGAATTCGTCTTCCGGCTCTCGGCTCGGCTCGTCGTCCATGCCGTCAACGCTAGCCTCTGCCACTCGTGGGGGAAGGGATTTCGCCTAAGCTTGGGCTTCCCGGCAGTGCGCCCTCGGCGAACAGTCGAGCAACCCGAATCAGTCGAGGACACGGCGGCGAAGAGCACAGTGGCGAATAACGCAGTGGTGAGCAGATCAGCGGCCGACTACGCCGAGTACGAGGAGGAGCGCGCTGCGCCCTTCGGTGGCGGATGGGTCACCTGGTTCATCGGCGCCCTGGTCGTCGCAGCCCTCGTGGCCTTCGGCTCGACGCCGTCCGGCTTCGTTGTCGAGGCCCCGGGAGAGGTGCACGACACCCTCGGCACCGTCGAGATCGACGGCGACACGGTGCCCCTCGTCGACATCCCGATGGAGGAGACCTACCCGACGACGGGGTCCCTTTCGATGCTGACCGTCTCGACCATTGGCGACCGCGAGCGACCGGCCCTCTGGTCGACGGTTCTGACCGGGTGGCTCACGAAGAGCCAGGATGTGGTTCCGGTCGACGAGGTGTTCCCGCCCGACGTCACCTCGGAGGAGCGGAACGAGTACAACGCAGCCCAGATGGCCGAATCGCAGAAGACGGCCGTCGCCGCGGCGCTCACTGTGCTCGGTCGCGACTACACCAAGAAAGTCAGCGTCTTCGACACCCTCGACGGCGGTCCGTCCGACGAGCTCCTCGTCGCGGGCGACGTGATCACCGCCGTCAACGGGGTCGCGATTGCCGATGTCGCAGCGCTGCGATCAGAGCTCGACGCCAACGGCGTCGATACGACGGCGGTCGTCACCATCCTCCGCGCAGGAGCGAGCCAGGATGTCAGCGTCACCCCGATCGCCGGCGACGACGGCCCCATCATCGGCATCAACACCCTTGAGGAGTACGTCTTCCCCTTCGACGTCGCGATCCAGCTCGAGGGCATCGGCGGGCCGAGCGCCGGGCAGATCTTCGCACTCGCGATCATCGACAAGCTCACCCCTGGTCCGCTCACCGGCGGCACCGACGTCGCAGGAACAGGAACGATCTCTGAGGACGGCACGATCGGTGCCATCGGGGGCATCCGCCAGAAGATGTACGGCGCGCTCGACAGCGGGGCGGATTTCTTCCTCGCGCCAGCGGCGAACTGCGACGAGGTGGTCGGCGAGATTCCCGACGGCTTGTCGGTGTTCGCAGTCGCAACCCTGGCCGACTCGCTCGCCGTGCTCAACACGCTCTCCACCGGGGCGAGCACCGCGCTGCTTCCCCGGTGCGAAAGCTGATTGCAGCTTGCAGCGAACGCTGGCATTTCCCCAGTCCGGCTCACTTAAGATGTGAGCTGACCGCCTACGAGAGCCAGGAGCGACTCGAGTGACCGCAACAGCACCCCTTCCACCCAGCAGAACGAGGGTCGCCCTCACGATCACCGCCGTGATCGTCGCCGCGCTTGTCGTGGTCTTCTTCATCTTCTCCGGGCTGTACACCGACATCCTGTGGTTCGACCAGCTCGGCTTCCTTCCCGTGCTGACGACGCAGTGGCTCGGCACCGCCGTCATGTTCGGCGTCGGGTTCGTCGGCATGGCCCTGCCGGTCTGGATCGCCGTCGAGGTTGCCTTCCGCGCCCGGCCCGTCTACGCCAAGCTCAATTCTCAGCTCGACCGCTACCAGCAGGTCATCGAGCCCCTTCGCCGTCTTGCGATGATCGGCATTCCGCTGGTCCTCGGGGTCTTCGCCGGTGTCTCGGCGAGCACGCGCTGGGAGACCGTCTGGCAGTACTTCAACCGCACGAGCTTCGGAACGGTCGACCCGCAGTTCGGGCTCGATATCTCGTTCTACGTGTTCGAGCTGCCGTTCTACGTCGGTGTCGTTGGCTTCGCCTCCGCCGTCGTGCTCATCGCCGGCATTGCGACGATCGCCACCACCTACCTCTATGGCGCCATCCGTGTCACGGGCCGTGAGGTGCTCATCTCGCGCTCCGCGCGCGTGCAGCTCGCCATCATCGCGGCGCTCTATCTCGCCCTGTGGGCCGTGACCATCTGGCTCGACCAGTACACGACCCTGATCAACGAGAGCTCAGGGTTCCTGTCCACGGGAGCCGGCTATTCCGAGGCCAATGCGCTCATTCCCGGGCGCGCGATCCTCGCTGGCATCGCCGCCCTCGTCGCGGTGCTCTTCCTCGTGACCGCGGTCATCGGTCGCTGGCGCATCTCGATCATCGGCACGGCGCTGCTCATCATCAGCGGCATCATCGTCGGCGGCATCTACCCGTGGGTGATCCAGCGCTTCCAGGTGGAGCCGAACGCGCGAACGCTCGAATCGGAGTACATCGATCGCAGCATCCAGTCGACGCGTGATGCCTACGGCGTCTCGGATGTCGAGGTGCAGTCGTACAACGCGACGACCGATGCAGAGGCTGGCGCCCTTCGCGCCGACGCAGAGACCACGGCGAACATCCGCATCATCGACCCCGCGCTGGTCTCCGACTCATTCGCGCAGCTCGAGCGCTTCAAGCAGTACTACCAGTTCGTCGACCACCTCGACGTCGACCGCTACGTGATCGACGGCAAGACGCAGGACACCGTGATCGCGGTGCGCGAGCTCGACCAGGCAGGCCTCGGCGACTCCCGCAGCTGGTACAACGACACCCTCGTCTACACCCACGGCTACGGCGTGGTGGCTGCCTACGGCAACCAGCGCACGGCCGACGGCCAGCCGGAGTTCCTGCAGGCTGGTATCCCGACCTCCGGCGCACTCGGCGACTTCGAGCCGCGCGTGTACTTCGGCGAGGCGTCGCCCGCCTACTCCATCGTCGGCGCTGCCGAGGGTGCGAAGGCCATCGAGCTCGACTACCCGGCTGGTGACGACAACGAGGAGAACAGCAAGACGACGACGTTCTCCGGCAACGGCGGACCCGCCCTCGACAATGCCTTCAACCGCCTCGTCTACGCGATCAAGTTCCAGTCGGAGCAGATCTTCCTCTCGGAGGACATCACCGACAACTCGCAGATCCTCTACAACCGCGACCCGATCCAGCGCGTCAAGACCGTGGCGCCGTACCTCACGATCGACAGCGACACCTACCCGGCCGTTGTCGACGGCCGCACGGTGTGGATCGTCGACGGCTACACGACGACCGCGAACTACCCCTACTCGCACGTCGAACAGCTGAGCAGCGCGATCGCCGACACCTACACCGAGGCGCCGCAGTACGCGCTGGATGACATCAACTACATCCGCAACTCGGTCAAGGCCACCGTCGACGCATACGACGGCAGCGTGACGCTCTACGCGTGGGACGACAAGGACCCGATCCTCACCACCTGGCAGAAGATCTACCCGTCGACCCTCAAGCCGGCGTCGGAGATGAGCGAGGGACTGCTCAGCCACATCCGCTACCCCGCCGACCTGTTCAAGGTGCAGCGCGCGATCCTCGGGTCGTACCACGTCGAGGATGCGAACACCTTCTACTCCGCCGACGACCAGTGGGTGACGCCGAACGACCCAGCCGACTCCACGGATCCCGCACTGCAGCCGCCGTACTACCTGACGATGCAGGTGCCGGGCACCGACAAGCCGGCGTTCACGCTGTACTCCACGTACATCCCACGCGGCAGCGCGACCTCGAGCTCCAGCGTGCTCACGGGCTACCTCGCCGTCAACTCCGACCCGGGTGAGGACTACGGCAAGCTCACGCTGCTCACCCTTCCGAGCCAGGACACCGTGCCGGGCCCTGGTCAGGTCGAGAACAGCTTCACGACGGATACAGAGGTCGCCAACCAGCTTGCCCTGCTGCAGCGCGGTGAGACCGAGGTCAGCCTCGGCAACCTGCTCACACTGCCGGTCGGCGGCGGCCTGCTCTATGTGCAGCCCGTCTACGTGCAGTCGACGAGTGGAACGAGCTACCCGCTGCTGCGCAAGATCCTCGTGGCCTTCGGCGACCAGCTCGCCTTCGAGGACACCCTCGACCTCGCGCTCGACTCGCTCTTCGGCGGCGACTCCGGGGCCGACACTCCGGATGGCGAGATTCCGGCGACGCCAGACGAGCCGGGCGCAGAGGAGCCGGGAGCGGGCACCCCTGACACCGGCGGCACCAACGCCGCGCTGCAGGCAGCCCTTGCCGACGCCAAGGAGGCCCTCGACGAGCGCACGGCGGCGTACGCTGCCAACGACCTCGTGGCGGCCGCAGAGGCCGACGAGAAGCTCACCGCAGCCCTGGAGCGGGCGCTGGCCGCGAGCAAGTAACGATGAACGACGTCGACCTGCGGGGCGGCGATTGGCTCGACGCCAATCGCGCCTCGTGGGACGAACGCGTGCCCATTCACCTCGCGAGCGAGTTCTACGACCAGTCGCGGCTGCGGTCGGGCAACGGCGTGCTCTACGCGATCGAGGAGGAGGAGCTCGCCTCCGTCTTTCCCGAGGGTCTCGACGGGCTCCGGGTGCTGCACCTGCAGTGCCACTTCGGTGCCGATACCCTCGTGCTCGCTCAGCGCGGGGCGACCGTGGTCGGCATCGACTTCTCGAAGCCGGCGGTGGGTGCCGCGCGCGCGCTCGCCCGTGAGGTCGGGCTTGACGGCCGCGCCAGGTTCATCGAGGCGAACGTGTACGACGCCCGGCACATCCTGCCGGAACCGGAGTCGTTCGACGTGGTCTTCACGACGTGGGGCACGATCGGCTGGCTGCCCGATGTCGCAGAGTGGGCGCGGATCGTGGCGTGGTTCCTCAAGCCCGGCGGTCGCCTCTACTTCGCCGATGGGCATCCCGCCGCCTTCGTCTTCGACGGGCTCGACGACCGCGGCATGCCCGCGTGGGGCTATCCGTACGACTCCGACGGCGTCGGAGATGTCGTCGACCAGGCAGGGGACTACGCCGACGAGTCGGCATCCCTCGCCAACACGCGCACGGTGGAGTGGATGCACCCCCTGGGCGAGACGGTGACCGCGCTGATCGACGCCGGCCTGACCATCGACTTCCTGCACGAGCACTACGAGGTGCCGTGGCGCATCTTCCCCTCCGTCGTGCCGACGCGGGACGGCCTGTTCGGGTGGCCAGACAAGAAGTGGCTGCCCCTCGGGGTCAGCATCGCCGCAACGCGGTCGAGCGCCTAGATCGGCGAGCCGATGCGGATGAGGTTGTTGTCTGGGTCGAAGAGCGCGATCTCGCGCTTGTTCCACACCTGGTCGATGGGGCGGGTCACGCGGGCGATCGACTGGCCGAGCGACCAGCGCTCGCGCAGGTCGTTCATGGAATAGCGGAAGAGCCCGTCGTCGGTGATCGAGTCGAAGGCGACCCCGGAGGCCATGATCGACGCATACACGGCGTCGACATCGGGAACCGTGAGATATGCCATGCCGGAGTGCATGAACGGGTCGAGCTCCTCGTTGAGCGTGTAGTCCATCGAGATGCCGCCGACCGGCCCGGGCCGCACCCACGCGTAGCCGTCGTCGTCTGGCCAGATGGCCGTCGTGAAGCCGAGAGCCGACCAGAACGCGACGATGCGTGGGATCGAGGCAGTGGGAAGAATCGGATCGGCTCGGCCGGCCCAGAGGGCGGGGACATCCACGGCAGTCATGCACGCCAATCTAACGTGCTAGTGTTGATTCTTGTGCCGCGGGGTGGAGCAGTTCGGTAGCTCGCTGGGCTCATAACCCAGAGGTCGCAGGTTCAAATCCTGTCCCCGCAACGATGTGTTGACTACACACACGAAAGGCCCGGTCTCTGACCGGGCCTTTCGTATGTGTGCGAGGAGACGCTCAGCCGTTGTCGCTCAGCCGGTCGAGCTGCGCCTTCAGCGATTCGTTCGCCGTCTCAAGCTCGAGGATCCGCCGCGCGCCGGCGAGGTTGACCCCATCGTCGAGCAGCACGATCACACGACGGAGCACCTCGAGATCGTCGTTGCTGTAGCGCCGGGTGCCGCCCTCTGTGCGCTGTGGCTCGAGGATTCCCCTCCGCTCGTAGAGGCGAAGCGTCTGCTCGCGCAGCCCGACGAGTTCGGCGGCCACAGTGATGCCGTAGAGGCCCCGTGGGCTCTCTGGGATGTCGCTCATCATCCTCCATAAATCTGACCTATGACCCTTGCATTATATGAGTCGACAGAGTTATAAAACCTATATCGAGCGAAGCAGATTCGACTCGAGCCATCAACACACAGTGAAGCGGAGGAGATTCAGAAATGCTGTTGCAACACGACCCTTTCCGAGAATTCGACCGGCTCACACAGCAGGTGTTCGGCACCGCGGCCAGGCCGTCGAGCATGCCGATGGACGCCTGGCGCGAGGGGGATGAGTTCGTCGTCGAGCTCGACCTCCCCGGCATCGACCCGACCAGGCTCGATATCGATGTGGAGCGCAATGTGCTCACCATCCGCGCCGAGCGGTACAGCACGATGCCAGACGCGGCCAACGTCGTGGCATCGGAGCGCTCGTGGGGAACCTTCACGCGCCAGCTCGTGCTCGGGGAGTCCCTCGACACAGAGAAGGTCGACGCCGACTACACGGCCGGGGTCCTTCGCCTGAGGATTCCCATCGCAGAGCAGGCGAAGCCGCGCAAGATCGAGGTGTCGAGCCGCGACGCACTGAGCGGCGCGAAGGGCAAGAAGAGCATCAACGCCTGATAGTCCCGAGTGCGTGAGGGCACGCACCCAGACCGGCCCGGAGCCCCGGCGGAGGGCTCCGGGCGGGGCCGCGGGGTGATCGGGGCGCAACCGAAGGAGGAGCGGATGACTGACACGACTGCATCGACGGTCGGCTCGGTGCCGAGCGCGGTGACGTGGAGCGTTCCCCGTGCAGGCGTCTGGGTGGCAGAGCGAGACGGGGCCTTTGCCGGACTCGTCACGGCTCGCTGGGGTCACGGCTTCACCGCGACCACCCCGCTGGGCAAGGAACTCGGCACGTTTGCGACCGTGCGCGACGCCCAGTCCGCGCTGGAGCAAGAGGTGGTGCTCTAGCGAGGTCACGGCGCCGCGTTTGACGACCGCAGCGGCATCCAGTAGATTCAACATGTCAATAATATTTGACATGGAGTCGAGGGGTGCCGCTGTGTCATATGAGGAGAAGGGCGTCTGGACCTCACTGGTCGTCAGCGTCGCGGTGTTCTGCTGGTACGCCGTCGTCATGCTCGGCCAGCTGCAGGGTGCCGATGCCGCCGCGATCGACTTCGCGCCGACCCTTCTCATTGCCATCGCAATCAGCATCGGCGCGTCGATCGTCGTTCGCATCCTCGTCGAGATCCTCACCCCGAGCGACAGCTACAAGGTCGACGACCGCGACAAGGAGATCCGCAGGCGCGGTGCCCGTGCCATGGGCAGCGTCGTGGCCATCGGAATGCTCGGCCCGCTGCTGCTGGCCGTCGTCAGGGCAGAGCCGTTCTGGATTGCCAACGCCATGTTCGCGATCTACTTCGCTGCGTCTATCGTCGGCAGCACCGTGCAACTGCTCGCCTATCGTCGGGGATTCTGATGGTGAAGCCGACGAGCGTCACCAACTCGATTCGCGCACTGCGCAATGCCCATGGCGAGATGACCCAGGCCGAGCTGGCCGAGCGGGTCGACGTCACTCGCCAGACGATCATCGCAATCGAGCAGGGTAAGTACTCACCGTCGCTCGAGATGGCGTTCCGCATCGCCCAGGTCTTCGGCGTTCCGCTCGACGACGTGTTCCAGTACCCGAGGCAGCAGTAGAGCTACTCGCTTCGCCTACTCGTCAATGAGGTGCACGAGCTCCTCGATGAACGACCCGAAGTCGTCGGACTTGCGGATAAGCTCCAGCACCCGGGCGCGCTCGGAGAACACGTCGACGATCTGGTCGAACACGGTCTGGAACGACGCCCGGCCGCTCGCGCTGAACGCGATGAGCGCGATCACGTTGACGCGGTTCTCGCCCCACGGCATCGGCGACTCGTTGACCGCGATCGAGATCGACGTGCTCGATGCCGTCATGGCCATCGCGTGCGGAACGGCGATGGTGTCGGTGAAGGCGGTCGATGACAGGAGCTCCCGCTCGATCGCGCCGTCGATGTAGGTCTGGTCGATGATGCCGCGTTCGACCATCAGGGCGCCGAGGTCGCGGATCATGCCGGCCTCGTCATCCGCGTCATGGTTGCGGAGGAAGAGCGCTGGATCGAAGTAGCGCAGCAGGTCGTCCTTGATCTGCGCGCGTCGGCGCTGGCGCCGCAGTCGCGAGATCGCCTTGCGCACGTTCTCGACGTCGGTGTCGGTGAGGAACGGCTGGATGACGACGACGTTCTCTGCGAACGGCCGGTCGGCGATCGTCGTGAGCACCAGATCGGTCGAGAAGTCGTTCCAGTCGACGTCGGTGCGTGTGACCACGACCTCGACTGAGAGCTCGCTGCCGAGCTGCGCCTCGATCTTCTCCCGCAGCACCTGGTGCACGTCGTAGTAGCCGGGAATGACGATGGCGCACGTCACCCGCTCCTCTCGGCGCGACTGCCGCTCGAGGTAGCTGCCGAGATGGAGGGCGATGTAGCTGATCTCGTCATCGTTGATGAGGATGCCGCGCTCGCGCTGGATGAGGCTCGCCATGAACACGGCGACGTCGTAGATCATCGGGTAGCTCGTCTTGATCGAGCGACCAAGCGGATTGCGCGAGTACGAGTTGTCGCGGGCCCTGGCCATGAGGTTGCCGAGGTGAAGCGAGAGGCGCACCATGAATGCCTCGTCGTCGAGGTCGACGAGGTACTCCTGGGCCACCTGCTCGACGATTCGGCGCACCGTCGCCAGATCCTCCGGAACCACGTAGTTGTCGACGACCGCCTGCACCGGCTCGTTCTGGCCCGGCGTGATGACCCGCGTCGTCAGGAGCTTCGCGAGGTACTCGAGGTCTCCGGCGTCGAGGGTGACGCCGAAGTGCTTCTGGATGAGCGTCGACAGCGAAGGCGCGATCGCGTCGTCGACGTCATTCGGGTTGTCGAGGGTCAGCCGGTGCTCGATACCGACGCGTTCGACGGCGATCGCCACGTGCAGCAGCACGGAGTTCACGCCGTACTCGTTGACGAAGTAGCCCTGCGAGGAGAGCATGGCCAGCAGGTCGGTCTTGAACTCGCCGAGGCCGGTGTGGGCGCCGTCGCTGCGCACGTACTCGAGCTCGAGGAATCCCTGCGCACTCTCGCTGCGAAACAGCCGGCTCAGCAGTCGGCGGTAGTCGGACTCGGTGCCGGCGAGCGTCACGAGACTGCCCTTGCGGCTCAGGGTGAGCCCGGCATCCTCGGCGAGCGACTTCACCTTGCGCAGGTCTGTCTCGATCGTCGACTCGCTGACGTAGAGGCTGTCGGCCAGGGAGTGGATGTCGAGACCGGCCGGCGCCTCGGTGAGTCGGCGGGCCAGGTGGTGCACCCGATCGCGCGGGGTGTCGGCAAGGCCGTCGCGCGCGTGGGCGTCGCTGGAGAAGCTCGCGTAGGCCTCGCGGTTGAGGCGGTAGCCGCTCGTCGACGCCGTGATGATGGGCAGGGGGTGTGCCGCTGCCTTCGCCGCCGTCACATAGCTGCGCACACTGCGCGTCGTCACGCCCAGCTGGTCGGCGAGCTCGCCAGCTGTCACCCATCCGTCGTTCTGCGACAGGTAGTCGAGCAGACGCTCATACTTATCGCTCATATCGAGAGCCACTTTGCCACGTTCGGAGGGGAAGTGGGCATTTCCGCTCCCGCGGAAGAAGGTCTGTTGGCGATCGACCTGCTGCACTCGTGACCATGGACTCAGCACAGTTCGGCCAGCACGCGATCGCAAGGAGGCGACCATGGAGACAGTCCTGATCGTTTGCGGCGCGGGTGCATCCTCCACCTTTCTCGCCAGCCGCCTTCGCGCGCTGGCAAAGGCACGCGGATTCGAGCTCAGTGCGACGGCCGCCAGCACGAGCGACCTTCGGCCGCACCTGCACACGAGCACCGTGCTTCTCGTCGGCCCGCACCTCGCCGACAGCTTCGACACCCTCTCCGCCGAGGCGGCGGAGTTCGGCGTGCCAGCGGCTCTTCTGCCGCCAACCGCGTTCGGTCCGAGCGGAGCCGAGCAGGCACTCGACCTTGTCGAGTCTCTGGTGACCCTCGGGCCGAGCCTTAACTCTTCCCCCATCGAAGCAACGAAGTAAGGATCAGCGCCCCATGTCCGAAAGAACCGTCACCGTCGCATCCGCCCACGGCCTCCACGCGCGCCCCGCGTCTCTCTTCGTGCAGGCGGTGGCCGCCTCCGGGCTGGCGGTTCAGCTGGTCAAGGGCGACAAGTCGATCAACGCCGCGAGCATCCTCGGGGTCATCTCCCTCGGCATCAACCACGGCGACGAGGTCACCCTGACGGCGGAGGGCGATGGGGCAGACGAACTGCTCGACGGCCTGACCGAGATCCTCACGACCGACCAGGACGCCTGATCTTGCAGAATCTCACTGGAGTCGGCATCGGTCGCGGCATCGCGATCGGCACCATCCTGCGCATGCCAGACCCGCTTCCAGAGCCGTCGGATGCCGCCTCCACCATCACCACGGACGCAGAGAAGGTGCGCGCGGCCGCCTCGCTCGCGGCCACCGCGGCAGACATCCGTCTGCGCGGCGAGCGCGCGGGTGGGGCCGCAAAGGACGTGCTCGAGGCCCAGGCCTTCATGGCAGAGGACCCGACCCTTCGCGACGACGTGAACGCCCGCATCGACGGCGGCACGACGGCGGAGCGCGCCGTGTTCGCGGCGTTCGCGGCCTTCCGCGACCTGCTCGTGAGCATGGGCGGCTACATGGGGGAGCGCGCGACCGACCTCAACGACGTCTCCCAGCGTGTCGTTGCCCACCTGCAGGGTGTGCCGGCTCCCGGTGTTCCGAACCCCGGTCACCCGTTCATCCTGGTGGCGCGCGACCTCGCGCCGGCCGACACGGCGCTCCTCGACCTCGACAAGGTGCAGGCCCTTATCACCACCGACGGTGGTCCAACATCACACACCGCGATCCTGGCGCGGGAGAAGTCGATCGTCGCGATCGTGGGCGTTCGTGGCGCCCTCGACCTCACCGACGGCGACACCGTGATCGTCGATGCGGCAGCCGGTCTCGTGACCGTCTCTCCCTCCGCCGACGAGCGCGAGGCAGCAGAGACCACCCTGGCCGACCGGAATGGGGCAAAGGACGTACCGGTCGGCCCGGGTGCACTCGCTGACGGCACAAAGGTGCCGCTCCTGGCCAACCTCGGCTCCGTCGACAAGCTCGACGAGGCGCTGGAGAAGGGCGCGGAGGGCGTCGGGCTGTTCCGCACCGAGTTCCTCTTCCTCGACTCGGAGAAGGCACCGACGATCGCAGAGCAGCAGGCGAAGTACGCGGCGCTGTTCGAGGCCTTCCCAGAGAAGAAGGTCGTCGTGCGCGCGCTCGATGCGGGAGCAGACAAGCCGCTGAGCTTTCTCAACGACGACCGGGAGGAGAACCCGGCACTCGGACTCCGGGGGCTTCGCGCTCTGCGGGCCAACGAGCCCATTCTGCGCGACCAGCTGACGGTGATCGCGAGTGCGGCATCCATCAGCACCGCGGATGTCTGGGTCATGGCCCCGATGGTCTCCACCGTCGAGGAGGCCCGCTACTTCACCCACCTCGCCAAAGAGCTCGGCATCAAGACCGCCGGCGTCATGGTCGAGGTGCCGGCGGCCGCGCTGCTGGCCGACCGCATCCTCGCCGACACCGACTTCGCGTCGATCGGCACCAACGACCTCACCCAGTACACGCTCGCCGCCGACCGGCTGCTCGGCTCCGTCGCCTCCTTCCAGGACCCGTGGCACCCCGCCGTGCTGCGTCTCGTCGGCGAGGTCGGCAAGGCCGGGGCAGCCGCTGGCAAGCCGGTCGGCATCTGCGGCGAGGCCGCGGCCGACCCGCTGCTCGCGGTCGTGCTCGTCGGGCTCGGCGCGACGAGCCTCTCGATGTCGCCGTCGGCCCTTGCCGACGTGCGGGCAGAGCTTGCGCAGTACACGCTCGCGCAGGCACAGGAATTCGCCGAGGTTGCACTCTCGGCTAATAGCGCCGTGGAGGCCCGCTCTGCGGTGCTCGCCGCGGCAACCCCCTCACCCAAGTAACACCCACCCACAGAAAACGGAGAAACACATGACAGCGACGTCAGCGCCGAGCCGAGCAGGCTCGGCCCGTGTCGGGGTGCAGAAGTTCGGCACCTTCATCAGCAATATGGTGTTGCCCAACATCGCGGCATTCATCGCGTGGGGCTTCATCACGGCCCTCTTCATCCCGACCGGCTGGCTGCCCAACCTCGGCATCGACGCCGAGTGGGTGAAGCTGCTCGGCGGTTGGACGGGAAACCCTGACGATCGGGGCCTCGTCGGACCGATGATCACGTACCTGCTACCGCTCCTCATCGCCAACACCGGTGGTCGCATGGTCTACGGCGTCCGTGGTGGCGTTATCGGAACCATCGCGACGATGGGTGTCATCATCGGCGCCGGTATCCCGATGTTCCTCGGTGCCATGATCATGGGACCGCTCGCGGCGTGGGTCATGAAGCAGATCGACAAGCTCTGGGCTGGCAAGATCAAGGCCGGCTTCGAGATGCTCGTCGACAACTTCTCCGGAGGCATCGTCGGCATGCTGCTGGCGATCATCGGATTCTTCGCGATCGCACCCGCGGTCACCGCGCTCAGCAACTTCCTCGAGGGTGTCGTCAACTCGCTGGTCGAGGCCGGCCTGCTGCCTCTCGCGAGCCTGTTCGTCGAACCGGGCAAGATCCTGTTCCTCAACAACGCGATCAACCACGGTGTCTTCACCCCGCTGGGAACGCAGGAGGCTGCCGAGAGCGGCAAGTCGATCCTGTTCCTCATCGAGGCGAACCCCGGCCCCGGCCTCGGCCTGCTGCTCGCCTTCGCCGTGTTCGGTGTCGGCCTGCTGCGTGCCTCGGCTCCCGGTGCGATCATCATCCAGTTCTTCGGTGGCATCCACGAGATCTACTTCCCGTACGTTCTCGCCAAGCCGCTGCTCGTGCTGGCCGTCATTGCCGGTGGCGCGACGGGTGTTGCGACCAACGCGATCTTCCAGTCCGGTCTTCGTGCTCCCGCGTCGCCCGGATCGATCTTCGCGATCATCGCGCAGACCGCGAACGACAGCTTCGTCGGCGTGATCCTCTCGGTGATTCTCTCGGCAGCTGTCTCGTTCCTTGTGGCCTCTGTCATCATCCGGTCGAGCCGCAAGCGCGACCTCGATGCGATTGCATCTGGCGAGGACACCGCTCTCGCGGACGCCGTCGCCAAGAACGCTGCCAACAAGGGCCGCGACTCCCAGGTGGGCGACCTCCTCGGTGCAGCCGCTGCGACGAAGACGGCAACCGCAACCGCAACAACGACGAGCACGGTCAACTCGATCGTCTTCGCCTGCGACGCGGGAATGGGCTCGAGCGCCATGGGCGCAACGGTGCTTCGCGAGAAGCTGAAGAAGGCTGGCATCGTCGGGGTGAAGGTCGAGAACAAGGCGATCACCAACCTCACCGACGATGTCGACATCGTCATCACCCAGGAGAAGCTCACGGCTCGCGCCGAGGAGAAGACCCCAGGGGCCAAGCACTACTCCGTCGACAACTTCATGGGCAGCCCGAAGTACGACGAGGTCGTCGAGTTCGTGAAGTCGCAGCAGTAGATCATGTGGTGGCAGCGGAAGAAACCAGGCAAGCCGGGCAACGTGCTCGAACTCGACCAGATCGATCTGAACGGCACGGCGGCGACGCCAGCCGAGGCGATCGAGACGGCGGGGCAGATTCTCGTGAGAGCGGGAGCTGTCGACGCGGAGTACGTGGCCTTCATGCACCAGCGTGAAGAGCTCATGTCGACGTACATGGGCAACTACCTGGCAATTCCGCACGGCACGAACGAGGGCAAGGACACGATCCTTGCGTCCGGGCTCTCGTTCGTGCGCTACGGCACCCCCATCGACTGGGACGGCAACGAGGTTCGCTTCGTCGTCGGGATCGCGGGAAAGGATGGCGGCCACATGGATGTGCTGTCGAAGATCGCGGTCGTCTTCAGCGACGACGAGAAGGTGAACGCCCTCCTCGCGGCGAAGACTCCACAGGAGATCCTGAACCTCCTGGGGGACGTCAACTCATGAAGGCGGTGCATTTCGGGGCCGGAAACATCGGTCGGGGCTTCGTGGGGCTGATCCTGCACGATGCCGGCTACGAAGTGGTGTTCGCCGACGTGAACGCCGAACTGATCGACGCGCTCAGCGCGAGCACCAGCTACCTCGTTCGCGAGGTCGGCGCTGGCGCGTCGGTCAGGACGGTCGACAACTACCGTGCGATGAACAGCGGAACGCACGAGTTCGACGTGATCGAGGAGATCGCGTCTGCAGAGATCGTGACGACAGCGGTTGGCCCCAATATCCTTCGCTTCGTCGCTCCGCTGATCGCGAAGGCGATCGCGCAGCGCTCGAGCGACCTCGCTCCGCTCGCCGTCATGGCGTGCGAGAACGCGATCAACGCGACCGACGTGCTGCGCGCCGAGGTCGAGAAGGCGGGCCTCGGAGGGTTGGCGAAGGCCGTCTTCGCCAACACCGCGGTCGACCGCATCGTTCCGATGCAGGATGCCGACGCCGGACTGGATGTCACGGTCGAGACCTTCTTCGAGTGGGCCATCGAGAGCGCGCCCTTCGGCTCTGACGCCCCGGTGATTCCCGCTGCGCACTTCGTGGACGACCTCGCCCCCTACATCGAGCGCAAGCTCTTCACCGTCAATACGGGACACGCCACGACGGCGTACCACGGCTTCCGCGCCGGGGCGGTCTCGATCGCCGAGGCTATCGCGATTCCCGAGGTGCTCGCCGAGGTGCGTGCCGTGCTGGGCGAGACCTCCGCGCTGCTCGTCGCCAAGCACGGCTTCGACCCGGCGGTGCAGGCGGCCTACCTCGAGAAGAACCTCGAGCGCTTCGCCAACCCGCATCTGACCGACACGGTCGAGCGGGTCGGCCGCCAGCCGATGCGCAAGCTCAGCAGGCACGAGCGGTTCGTCGGCCCGGCCGCAGAGCTCATCGAGTCTGGCACCCTGCCGGAGGCGCTGCTGCGCACCATGGGTGCCGCTCTGCATTTCGACGTTGCGAGCGACCCGGAGAGCGTCGCGCTGCTCGAGAAGCTGCGCACCCTCGAGGCCGTCGACTTCGTCGTCGAGGTGACCGGCCTCGAGCCGGCGCATCCATTGTTCTCTCGCTTCGTATCAGAGGTGGAGGCGGCCAGAGCCGCTGTGTGACCGCGTGTGTCGGCGAGTTTCGCCGTGTGTCGGCCGCGCTGGAGACCGGCACAGCCGCTGACGCATGATCGAGCGCATGAGCCGCCAGATCCGCTTCAACGCCTTCGACATGAACTGCGTCGCCCACCAGTCCTCTGGCATGTGGCGCCACCCCGACGACCGGTCCGACACCTACAAGGACATCTCGTACTGGACGGAGCTCGCCCAGCTGCTGGAGCGCGGCACCTTCGACGGCATCTTCATCGCCGATGTGCTCGGCACCTACGACGTCTACGGAGGCTCCAACGAGGCGGCGATCCGCCACGGCGCCCAGGTGCCGGTCGGCGACCCCGTTCTCCTCGTCTCGGCCATGGCAGCGGTCACCAAGCACCTCGGCTTCGGCGTCACCGCCGGCACCGCCTACGAGCACCCGTACCCATTCGCGCGCCGCATGTCGACGCTCGACCACCTGACCAAGGGCCGCGTCGGCTGGAACGTCGTCACCGGCTACCTGCCCTCGGCCGCCCGCAACATGGGCAACAAAGACCAGCTGGAGCACGACGAGCGCTACGACCACGCCGACGAGTACCTCGAGGTGCTCTACAAGCTCTGGGAGGGCTCGTGGGAGGATGACGCCGTCGTGCGCAACCGCGAGACCGGCGTCTTCACCGACCCGTCGAAGGTGCACGAGATCGGCCACACGGGCAAGCACTTCACGGTGCCGGGCATCCACATCTCCGAGCCGAGCCCGCAGCGCACCCCGGTGATCTACCAGGCGGGCGCATCCGGTCGCGGCATCGCCTTCGCGGCGGGCAACGCCGAGGCGATCTTCGTCGCCGCTCCGACCAAGGCGGTGCTGAAGTCGACCGTGACGAAGGTGCGCGATGCGCTCGAGGCCGCCGGTCGCGATCGCTACTCCGCCAAGATCTACACGCTCCTGACGGTCATCACCGACGCGACCCCGGAGAAGGCACAGGCGAAGTACCAGGACTTCCTGCAGTACGCCAGCGAGGAGGGCGCGCTCGTCTTCATGTCGGGATGGATGGGCGTCGACCTCTCGCAGTACGACCTCGACGAGCCGGTCGGCAACGTGGAGAGCAACGCGATCAAGTCGGTCATCGCCAACTACGAGGAGTCCGCAGCCAATGGCGAGACCTTCACCGTGCGCGACATCGCCCGTGGTGGCGCCATCGGCGGCCTCGGCCCGACGATCATCGGCTCTGGCGAGGAGATCGCCGACCAGCTGCAGGAGTGGGTCGCCGAGACCGACGTCGACGGATTCAACCTCGCCTACGCGATCACACCCGGCACCTTCGAGGACATCGTCGAGTTCGTCATCCCGGTGCTGCGCGAGCGTGGCGTGTACCCGACGGAGTACGCCGATGGCACCCTTCGCCACAAGCTGCACGGCAAAGGCGACCGGCTGCCCGATGACCACACGGGCGCTGGATTCCGGGTCGGCAGGCATCCACTGTCGGCTAGGCGAATTCACAGTCGCTTAACCGCTTTCCCCCTTTTATCGGAGGCTCCCTCAGCAGTAACGTTTCGATAACGCGAGGCGTTCGGCCCGCAGCACTATCGGGGGAGTCGACATGGAGAAGCACAGCCGAATCATCTCGGTCTCTGGCCGCACCTACCGAGCCACGCCGACCATGTGCGACATCTTCCTCGCGCACGCGAGTGACATCCGGGCGCGCGGGGAGATGGAGCTCGTTCCCCTGCTGCACGATGGGGGAGTAGAGATGCTGCTCATCGGCGAGTCGACGAAGATCGCCGTGGCGAGCCTCGAGGCAGTGCCGAGCGACCCGACCACCGGACCGGTCGCCGGGCTTCCCAGCGTCGCGGCCTAGCCGGCCTTCGTCTTCGCGGCAGTCGCCTTCTTAGCGGGCGACTTCTTCGCTGCTGGCTTCTTCGCAGCGGCCCGGTTCTTCTCGACACTGCGCTGCAGGGCCGCCATGAGGTCGAGCACCTCGCCTCCCTCGCCCTCGTCGTCGTCACTGACGCCGAAGGTCTCCTCCGTGCTCACGTCGTCGCCCTTGGCGATCTTCGCCTCGATGAGCTCGCGCAGTTGCTCCTGGTACTCGTCGGTGAACTTCGACGGGTCGAAGTCGGCGGCAAACGATTCGACGAGAGACGACGACATCTTCAGCTCCTGCGGCGAGATGCGCACTGTCTCGTCAAGGGCGGGGAACGACGCCTCGCGCACCTCGTCATCCCACAGCAGACCCTGCAGCATGAGCACGTCGCCACGCACGCGCAGCGCGCCAAGGCGCGTCTTCTGCCGCAGCGCGAACTGCACGATCGCGGTGCGCTCCGTCTCCTCGAGGGTCTTGCGCAGCAGCACATAGGCCTTGGTCGACGCGGAGTCGGGCTCGAGAAAGTAGCTGCGCTCGAACATGATCGGGTCGAGCTGGTCGCTCGGCACGAACTCGACAACCTCGATCTCGCGGCTCTTCTCGACGGGAAGCTTCTCGAAGTCCTTCTCGTCGAGGATGACGGTGCGCTCGCCGTCGTCGTACGCCTTGTCGATGTGCTCGAAGCTGATGACCTTGCCGCAGACCTCGCAGCGGCGCTGGTACTTGATGCGCCCGCCATCGGCATCGTGCACCTGGTGCAGCGAGATGTCGTGGTCTTCAGTGGCGCTGTAGACCTTCACAGGCACGTTGACCAGCCCGAACGCGATCGCGCCCTTCCAGATGGATCTCATGATTCATCCTGCTCCGACATTGCTGGGAATCTGAGAAGAATCCGAGCGAGCGCTGGTAGCCATGAAGCATGGCGACGTCAGAAACGGTGTCGGTGGAGGGCCACCGTCTCAAGCTCACCAACCTCGACAAGGTGCTCTACCCGGTGACGGGTACGACGAAGGGCGACGTGATCGCCTACCTTGCCGAGATCGCCCCCGTGCTGATCCCGCACGCGGCCAACCGTCCCGCGACGCGAAAGCGCTGGGTCAACGGCGTTGGCACTGCAGAGGCTCCCGGCGAGATGTTCTTCCAGAAGAACCTCGATGACTCGACACCGAGCTGGGTGAAACGGCGCACGATCCAGCACAAGGGACACGCGAACGAGTACCCCCTCGTGAATGATCTCGCTACTCTCACCTGGCTCGGCCAGATCGGCGCGCTCGAGATTCATGTGCCGCAGTGGCAGTTCGGCCGAACCGGCGTGCAGAAGAATCCCGACCGGCTCGTGCTCGACCTCGACCCGGGGCCGGGCGTCGGTCTCCAGGAGTGCGCGGAGGTCGCCCGGTGGGCTCGCGCGATCCTTCTCGACATGGGGCTCGACGCGATGCCCGTCACGAGCGGGAGCAAGGGCATCCACCTATATGCGGCCCTCGATGGCAAACAGGATTCCGAGGCCGTCAGCGCGGTCGCCCATGAGCTCGCGAGAGCGCTGGAGGCCGATCATGCCGACCTCGTCGTCAGCGACATGAAGAAGAGCCTGCGCGATGGCAAGGTGCTCGTGGACTGGAGCCAGAACAACGCCAACAAGACCACGATCGCGCCATACTCGCTGCGGGGCCGGGAGCGGCCGATGGTCGCGGCTCCGCGCACGTGGAAGGAGCTGTCGTCGAGCAGCCTCGCGCAGCTCGACTACACGGAGGTGCTCGCGAGGGTGAGGAAGAACGGCGACCCGCTGGCGGGCCTTACCGCCGGGCACCTCGCCTCCCTCGAGCCGACCCCAGAGCACCAGGCGTCGTTCACGGCAACCCCGGCGGCACGCGACCGGCTGGAGAAGTACCGCAGCATGCGCGATGCGGCCAAGACACCGGAGCCCGTTCCAGCGGGGCCGAGTGGTGCATCGACCGGCATGGGCTTCGTCATCCAGGAGCACCACGCGAGCCGCCTGCACTGGGACTTCCGCCTTGAGCACGACGGCGTGCTCGTCAGCTGGGCACTGCCGAAGGGCGTGCCCACCGACACCAAGCAGAACCACCTCGCCGTGCAGACCGAGGACCACCCGCTCGAGTACGGCACGTTCGAGGGCGAGATCCCGAAGGGGGAGTACGGCGCGGGTCGCGTTGAGATCTGGGACGCCGGCACCTACGAGGTGGAGAAGTGGCGGGAGGGCGAGGAGGTCATTGTCACCCTGCACGGGGAGAAGCACGGGTCCCATCGCTATGCGCTCATCCACACCGGCGGATTCGGTGCAGGCAGCAAAGCAGAGAACACCTGGCTCATCCACCTCATGAAAGACGATGCGAAGCCGGAGGGGCGGGCGAGGAGGCCACGCACGGTGGTCGGCTCCGGCCGGGGAAGGAAGGCCGGCCATGCCCCCATGCTGGCCACCCTCGGGTCGGAGGGGAGCCTCGGCACAGAGGACGACTGGGCGTTCGAGATGAAGTGGGACGGCATCCGGGCGATCGTCGAGGTGCGGGATGGCGAGGTGGCACTCACGAGCCGCAACGGCAACGACCTCACTGCGACCTACCCGGAGCTCGCCGTGATCGCGCGGTCGATAGACACGGATGCCGTGCTCGATGGCGAGATCGTCGCCTTCGACTCGACGGGCCGCCCCGACTTCGGCCGCCTCCAGCAGCGCATGAACCTCTCGAACGCGGCAGAGATCGAGGCGGCGCAGAAGAAGGTCGAGGTCAGCATCGTGCTCTTCGACGCGCTGGAACTCGACGGTGCCTCACTCCTGAAGCGGCCGTACACGCAGCGACGGGAAGCGCTGCAGGCGGCAGTCCGGGAGTCGAGGCTCGTGCGGGTGCCCGGAGCGTTCGAGGGGGATGAGGCCGCTGCGATGCGCGCGAGCAGAGAGCTCGGCCTTGAGGGAGTCGTCGCCAAGAAGACAGACAGCACCTACCTGCAGGGCACGCGCGGCAGCGCCTGGGTCAAGCTCAAGCACCACAGAACGCAGGAGGTCGTCGTGGCGGGCTGGAAGCCGGGGTCGGGTCGGCGTGCCGGCACCGTCGGGTCGTTGCTGCTCGGCATCCCAGAAGGCGACGGGCTTCGCTTCGTCGGAAAGGTCGGCACCGGATTCCGCGATGCAGAGCTCGACGCGATCGGGCGGCGGCTGGCCGCCCTCGAGCGAAAGACCAGCCCGTTCGAAACGGTTCCCGCCGCCGATGCGCGTGATGCGCGCTGGGTTCGCCCGTCGCTCGTCGGGGAGGTCGAGTTCGCCGAGTGGACCGCGACGGGGCGCCTGCGGCAGCCCAGCTGGCGAGGATGGCGCGCCGACAAGAAACCCGGTGACGTTCGAGTCGAATGAGTGCGTAGGCTGCAGTCATGGATGCCATAGCCGTCGCCCAGTTCGCGCCCGGATCCGACCGGGGCGACAACCTCGCCGTCATGCGGCAACTTGCGACCACCGCTGCAGACCGAGGCGCCGGCCTCGTCGTCTTTCCGGAGTACTCGTCGTACTTCACGCCAACCATGGGCAACGACTGGATCGACGCTGCAGAAGACCTCGACGGCGACTTCGCGACGGGAGTCGCCGCCATCGCCTCCGACCTCGGCATCACGGTCGTGGCCGGCATGCTCGAGCGCGCGGGGTCGAAGGCATCGAACACCGTCATCGCCATCGCCCCCGACGGCGAGAGGCTGGCCACCTACCGCAAGCTCCACCTCTACGATGCCTTCGGTGCCCTCGAGTCCGACTACATCGAGCCCGGTCCGCACGGGGAGTTCGAGACCTTCTCCTGGGGCGGGTTCACCGTTGGAATCCAGACCTGCTACGACATCCGCTTTCCTGAGGTCACTCGAGCCCTCGTCGACGCTGGCGTCGACCTCGTGCTCGTGCCAGCGGAGTGGGTGCGCGGCCCGCTCAAGGAGCACCACTGGCGCACGCTGCTCACGGCGAGGGCAATCGAGAACACGGTCTACGTCGCTGCCGCCGACCAGGCGCCGCCGATCGGAGCCGGCAACAGCATGGTGCTCGATCCCATGGGTGTCGAGCTCGTCACGATCGGCGACTCGCAGGGCCTCGCCATCGCCTGGCCAGACCCAGAGCGCCTCGCCGAGGTTCGTGAGCACAACCCCGCCCTCCGGCTTCGGCGCTTCGGTGTCGCGCCGGTTTAGCCACGGGTCTGGCTTAGAATTGCGGCACAGGAGCCTGGGGGAGGGTGCACCGTGACCGACGCCTACCGCGTGGTCGTCGTCGAGGATGATCTCGATGTGGCCGAGTACACGCGTACCGTGCTGGAGAAGCGCGGCGAGTGTGTCGTGCGGGTGACCGCAGATCCATTTGCTGCCCGCGCGCTCGTCGCCGAGTTCAAGCCCGATGTCGTCGTCACCGACATCGAGATGCCTGGCATGACCGGCCTCCAGCTCATGGAGCAGATCAGGGCAGAGCAGCCAGACCTTCCCATCGTGGTGATGACGGCCCACGTCTCGGTCGACTACGCAGTGGCCGCGCTCCGCGCCCAGGCCGACGAGTTTCTCACCAAGCCGGTTGGCGCGGTCGAGCTCGTCAAAGTCGTGCACCGCCTTGCCGCCGACGGGCGCGCCAGTCGTGCCCTCGCCGGAGCGCGAGAGCACGTGCTCGCGGTCGGGGCGCACCCTGATGACGTGGAGATCGGCGTCGGCGGAATACTCGCCGCCCACCGAGCGGCCGGAGACAGCGTCACGGTGCTCACCCTGTCTCGCGGCGGCCGTGGCGGAGAGCCAGACGACCGGCAGGGCGAGTCCCTCGCCTCCGCAGAGCTGCTGGGCGCACGCCTCTTCCTCGAAGACCTCGTCGACACGGAGATCGCCAACACGGGCCCGACAGTGTCGATCATCGAGCGCATTGTCAGCGAGGTGAACCCCACCATCGTGTACACCCACAGCATCCACGACCGCCATCAGGATCACCGTGCGGTGCACGAGGCCACCCTCGTCGCCACGCGCACCGTTCGCACCGTCGCGTGCTTCCAGAGCCCGTCGTCGACCGTCGACTTCCGCCCGACGCGGTTCGTGTCGATCGACGGATTCACCGATGCCAAGCTGGCCCTCATCGACTGCTTCCGCTCGCAGGCCGAGATCCGCGGCTATCTCGACCCGGAGTTCGTGCTCGCCACGGCGCGGTACTGGGGCCGCTACGGCGGCGGCACGAGCGTCGAGCCGCTCGAGATCCTCCGCGAGACGGCCGACATGTCGTCTCCGGTGCGACCGGTGGCCACCTCGGCCGCAGCGCAGGGGTCGTCGGCATGACCGGCAGCGGCGCCACGCGCGTTCTCGTGACGGGGGCAGGAGGACCAGCAGGCGTCGCCGTCATCCGGTCGCTGCTCGCTCGCGACGGCGTCGAGGTGTACGCCGCCGACATGGACGGCTGGGCAAGCGGCCTCTACCTCGTTGCTGCCGAGCGCCGCCGCATCGTGCCGCCCGGCAAGGCCCCGGAATTCGTGGACGAGCTCATCGCGCTCTGCGCGAGCGACGCCATCGACGTGCTCTTCTCCACCGTCGACGTAGAACTGCCGCCACTCGCGCGCCGTCGCGACGAGCTCGGTGCCGTGCTTGCCGCTCCGAGCCTCGACACCCTCGAGACCTGCCTCGACAAGTTCGCCCTCGTCGTTCGCTGCTCCCCGCTGCTGCGCACCCCCATGACGCACCTCGTCGGCCCGGCCGCCCTCGCAGAGGAGTGGTCGTTCCCCATCATCGTGAAGCCCCGCAGCGGAGCCGGATCGCGCGGAGTACGCCTCGTGCACTCCCACGACGAGCTCGCCGCCCTCGGCGACGACCAGAGCCTCATCGCGCAGGAGCACCTGCCCGGCGAGGAGTACTCCGTCGACGTCATCGCCAACGCCGACGGGCACGTCATGGCGGCGGTGCCACGAACCCGCACCCGCGTCGACTCCGGTGTGTCCATCGCTGGTCGCACCGTTCGCGACTCAGTGCTCGAGTCAACCGCCGCAGCCGTCGCCAGCGCGATCGGCCTCACCGGGGTCGCCAACGTGCAGCTGCGCCGCGATACCGCAGGCACGCCGGCACTGCTCGAGGTGAACCCCCGGTTCCCCGGCGCGATGCCGCTGACGATCGCCGCTGGCGTCGACATGCCCTCTCTCGCCCTCGACCTCGCCCTCGGACTGGACGTACCCGACACCGTCCCGTTCCGCGAACTCGCCAATGTGCGCTACCTCGAAGACGTCTTCGTGGAGCCGAGCGAGATACTCCTGTCGGAGAACGCGGCACACAGCGAGGAGGGCTGATGGTGTCGCTCTCTGAACTGCACGGCGACTACCACGTGCACTCGACCTTCTCCGATGACGCGGTGTCGACCATCGCAGAGAACATCGCCGCGGCAGCCTCCGCTGGCCTCACCACCATCCGGCTCATCGACCACGTGCGTGCCTCGACCACCTGGGTTCCGGAGTTCCTCGCCGCCGTCGCAGCCGAGCCCGTCCCAGCCGGCCTGACCGTGCTCACCGGGGTCGAGACCAAGATCATGGATGCCGCAGGCACCCTCGACCTGCCGCCCGACCTCGTCGTCGGCGATGGCGGCATCGACGCGGTCGTCATCGCCGACCACCAGTTTCCCGGTACCGACGGCCCATGGTCGCCGGAGTCCACGATGGAGCGGCTGCGGGCCGGACTCGCCGTTGCCGACGCCCTCGACCTGCTCATCGACGGCTACGTCGGGGCCGTGCGCGCCTTCCCCGGATCGCAGCTCGCGCATCCGTTCTCGATCCTTCCCAAGGTCGGCCTCGCCGAGGACGACCTCAGCCACGAGCAGCTCGTGCGGTGGGCTGCCGCCGTCGCGGAGTCATCGACGCTCGTCGAGGTCAACGAGAAGTGGGGGTGCCCGGGCGTTCGCGTCATCCGTGCCGCCCGTGCCGCCGGTGCCACGATCGTGGCGGCAACCGACAGCCACGTGGCCAGCGACGTCGGCCGCTATGACGCAGTCGCAGCACTGCTGCTCGACGAGGTGGCGGGGCGATGAACGAGCTCAACTGGGGCGAGATCGGCACCGGGGCGCTGCAGGTGTTCCTGCTCGTTCTCGTCGGCACGGGGGCCATCCCGGTGCTCTCTGCCGCTGTCGCCTTTCTTGCCATCCCGTTTCACGCGGTCAAGAACCACTACAAGCGTGCGGCACCATACTTCCCTCGCGTCGCCATCGTCGTGCCGGCGTGGAACGAGGGCGCGGTTATCGGGCAGTCGATCGAGCGGCTCATGGCGCTCGAGTACCCCCGCGAGAAGCTGCGGGTCTATGTGGTCGACGATGCGAGCACCGACGACACCCCCGACGTCGTGCTCGCGAAGGCGGCGCTCTACCCCGGCAACGTCTTCCACCTGCGCCGCGAGAAGGGCGGAGAGGGCAAGGCCCACACGCTCAACCACGGCATCGCGCGAGTGCTGGAGGAGGAGTGGATGGAGGCCCTCCTCATCATGGACGCCGACGTCATCTACGAGCCGAACTCGCTGCGCCGCATGACGCGCCACCTCGCCGACCCGAAGGTCGGATCCGTCTCCGCGTACATCCGCGAGGGAAGCCGCGACAAGAACTATCTGACGCGCTTCATCGGGCTGGAGTACATCCTCTCCCAGCCGGCCGCCCGGCGTGCCCAGAACGTGCTCGGGGCCCAGGCCTGTCTCGCCGGCGGCGCGCAGCTGCACACCCGCGAGAACCTCCTGGCGATCGGCGGGCGCATCGACACGTCCTCCCTCGCCGAGGACACCATCACCACCTTCGAGACGCAGCTGGGCGGGCGTGAGGTCGTCTTCGAGCCGCTGGCCGTCGTGCTGGCAGAGGAGCCGGGATCGGTCGACGCGCTGTGGAAGCAGCGCCTGCGCTGGGCCCGCGGCAACGTCACCGTGACCTCGCGGTACCGCAAGATCTGGTTCCGGCCGTCACGCGTGCACGGTCTCGGGTCGTTCTCGTTCGGAATCGTGTGGTTCAGCATCTGGCTGCTGCCCGTTGCGATGATCCTGTCGTCGATCGGCCTGCTCGGTCTGTTGTTCATGCGCAGCGAGCTGGCGGCGACGACCTTCCAGATCCTGTGGATCTCGGCGGCGGCGACCTTCATCTTCATCCTCGCGTATGGTGCGCAGCTCGATTCGCGGCTGGCGCTGAGCAGCTGGCGCGAACTGCTGACCTTCCCCGGCATCCTGTCGATGCTCGTCATGCTCACCGCGTTCTTCCCGAATCTCGTCATGGTCTACGTGCCCCACCTGTTCGGGCTCTCGCTGACAGAGAGCGGGGAGTTCGCGCTGACAGCCGCGATCTACATCTGGATCCCCTTCTCGATGGTGGGGGCATGGGCGGCCCGCCGGGTGGAGAAGACGTGGGCCGGACCAGTGCTCACTCCGGTACTTATCTACCTGTCGGGCTACGGTTCCCTGCTTTGCGCGATAACCTTCGATTCATACATCAAGGAGGCCCGCCACGCCGAGGCGAAGTGGGACAAGACGGAGAAGACGGGGAGGGTCACCCAGTGAGAACCAATGCGCTGCACGGTGGAGGCACCTCGCCGGCCCGACATTCCGGGGCTGCCGGAGTCGTCGACGACATCCGTGATCCAGGCGACGCCTTCATCCAGGCCGAGATCGACTCCAACCGCCGCTACGAGTACAGCCTCATTCCCAAGGCGCTCATCGCGTTCGCTGTCGTGGCCGCGCTCATCACCGTTAGGCAGCTGTTCTTCGTATGAGTGACCTGAATCCCGTGCGCGTGCTCATCGTCGATGACAGCGACGACCAACTGCAGCTGCTGCGCACCTACTTCGAGCGCGCCGGGTGCGCTGTCTCGGTCGCAGGAACGGCGAAGGATGCCATGCTCGCCTGGGACGACGCGGTGCCAGACCTCACCGTCATCGACCTTGTGCTCCCCGGCATGGACGGCTGGGAGCTCGCCGCCCACCTGCGCACCCAGCACCCGGGGTGCGCGATCGCGATCACCTCGGTGCTCGGCGAGGAGCACTACCCAGAAGGACACGTCGTCATGCCGAAACCGGTGACGAGCTCACACGTACGACAGGCGCTGGAGGCAACAGTACCGAGATGGAAGGCAGCATGAGCGACAGAAGCGCGGCAGGACTCACGGTTGTGATCGCAGATGACGACCCCGATATCCTCGCCCTCACCACGATTGCTGTCGGCAGAGCCGGCCTCGTGCTGCTCGCCTCCGAGGCGAACGGCACGAGTGCTCTGGCGAGCATCAAGGAGCACCGTCCAGACATCGCACTGCTCGATGTGTCGATGCCGGGCATGACGGGTCTCGAGATCACCCGCGCCATGCGCGAGGACGAGGAGCTGGCCGGCTCGACCATCTTCCTGCTGTCTGCCGCGGTCGACCAGACCGCCGTCGACGCTGGCTTCGCGGCCGGCGCCGACGCCTACATGACCAAGCCGTTCAGCCCCCGCACGCTGGCAGCCCAGATCGTGGCTCTCATTGAGGCGCCGGCGGCGCCGCCGCCCGCGTGAGCCGCCTCCGGGCGTTCTTCGACCGCCATGTGTTCGTCGACGCCCCGTCGCCCATCGTCAAGCAGGCACCGACGACGATCATCTTCGTCGCGGCTGTGCTCCTTGTGCTTCTCGTGCCGGGCGTCGACTTCACCGACGCCGGCCCGGCCTGGGCTGGCGTCGCGGGCGTCGGCTTCGCGACGGTGCTGTCGGTGCTGTTCACGTTCAACACCCGGCTGGCCGGCCTCGCCCTCATCATCCCCTTCGTCGACCTCTTCGCGATCGGCTTGTTCCGTCTCGGCACCGGCTCGGTCACGTCGCTGTTCGGCGGGCTTATCATCCTGCCGGTGCTGTGGATCGCGGTGCAGCCGGGCATCCGCTACGTCTTCTTCGCGGCCATCGGCACCTCCCTCGCCCTGACGCTGCCCTTCACTATCGGCGGCATCGTTCCGCAGACCCCGACCGACTGGCTTCGCGGCGTCGTCACCCCCGTGACCTTCGCCGTGGCCGCCGCAATCGTCAACACCATCTCCCGGCAGTCGGCCAGGCGCGTGCGCTCTATCAACGAGCTTGCGGAGGAACGCGACGTCATGCTCCGCGGCGCCGTCGACTACGCGGAGCGGCTCAGCGAGAACGAGGAGCGACTGCGCGCGGCCGACCGCCTCACCCGCAGCGTGCTGGATGCCGTCACAGAGCAGTCCGTCATCGGCAGCGACGTGACGGGCCTCATCGACGTCTGGAACCCCGGAGCAGAGAAGATGCTCGGCCTCAAGGCCAGCCAGGCCCAGGGCCGTCGATACGTGCACGAGTTCCACGTGCTCGACGAGCTGCTGTTGCGCTCCAAGGAGCTCAACTACCCTCCGGGGGAGACGGTGCTCAACCCCGGCTTCTCTGCCCTCGTCGAGTCGGCTCGCCTCGGCAAGCCCGAGGTGCGGCAGTGGACGTACGTGCGGGCCGACGAGACGAGTCTCACGGTCGAGGTGGCGGTCACCCGCCGTGTCGACGAGCATGGCGCAACGGTCGGCTACATCTTCGTGGCAACCGACGTCACCCAGGCGCTCGAGGTCTCCCGGCTCAAAGACGAGTTCGTCGGCCTCATCTCGCACGAGCTGCGCACGCCGCTCAGCTCGATCCTCGGCTACCTCGAGCTCATGCGCGACGACGAGGAGAACCCGCTCTCCGACGAGCAGGTGCAGTATCTCGGCGTCGCAGAGCGCAATGCGCACCGGTTGCTTCGCCTTGTCGGCGATCTTCTCTTCACGGCGCAGGTCGGGTCGAGCACGTTCAGCCTCGACACCTCGGCGATCGAGGTCGCACCGATTCTCGCGGCATCCGTCGAATCGGCACTGCCGAACGCCGCGACCGCCGATGTCACGCTCACCTGGCACGGCCCGAAGGCGCCGCTCCTGGTGCTCGGCGACGCCCAGCGACTCGGCCAGGCCTGCGACAACCTCATCTCGAACGCGATCAAGTTCACGCCGAGAGGCGGCTCCGTGACGGTGAGCCTCGAGGTCATCGACGGCAAGGCGGTCATCACTGTCTCCGACACCGGCATGGGCATTCCAGAGGACGAGCTCGACAAGCTCTTCGCCCGGTTCTTCCGTGCCTCGACGGCCACCCGCGCCGCCGTTCCCGGTGTCGGCCTCGGCCTCTCCATCACGCGCGCGATCGTTATCGCCCACCACGGCGAGCTGACCGTCGAGAGCGAGGTCGGCGTCGGAACGCACTTCATCATGAAGCTGCCCGTCGCGACCGCCATCCCGATCTAGGCCGCGCAGCGAGCGGATCGAGGCTAGCCGAGCTGCCCGAGGCGCTCGACGGCCTCCCGCAGCACCGACTCGCGCTTGCAGAATGCGAACCGAACGAGCGACGCCGTGTCGGCGCGGTGGTCGGGCAGGATGAACGCGCTGAGCGGAACGCCGACAACGCCAGCGAGGGCCGGCAGCCGGCGGCAGAGGTCGGCTGCGTCGTCGTAGCCGAGCGGTGCGGCGTCGGCGACAACAAAGTATCCGCCCTGCGGGGCTCCGACGGCGAAGCCCGCGGATCGAAGGCCGGCCGACAGCAGGTCGCGCTTTGCCTCGAGAGTGGCTGCGGCATCCGCGAAGAATGCGTCAGAGAGACCGAGTCCGACCGCGATCGCGGGTTGAAACGGTGCGCCGTTGACGAAGGTCAGAAACTGCTTGACCGCGAGGATCGGCTGGATGAGGCTCGCTGGCGCCGTGATCCATCCGATCTTCCAGCCGGTGGTGCTGAACGTCTTGCCGCCGCTCGAGATGGTGACGGTGCGCTCCCAGCCGCCGGGAAGGCTCGCGATCGGCGTGTGGCTCGCGCCGGAGAACACGAGATGCTCGTAGACCTCGTCGGTCACGATCGTCGCCCCGTGCTGCTGCGCGAGCTCGATGACCAGCCGGAGTGTCGATGGCGGCAGCACCGATCCCGTCGGGTTGTGGGGGTTGTTGATGAGGATGAGGCGGGTGTGATCGGTGATCGCGTCACGCAGCGCATCGAGGTCTGGCTGAAAGTCGGGGGCGAGCAGCGGCACGGTCACGTGCTTCGCCCCTGCCAGCGCGATGACCGCCGCGTAGGCGTCGTAGAACGGCTCGAGGGTGACCACCTCGTCGCCGGGCTCGGTGAGGGCGAGGATCGTCGCGGCGAGAGCCTCGGTGGCGCCCGCCGTGACGAGCACCTCGGTGGCGGCGTCGACCCGGATGCCGTAGAAGCGCTCCTGGTGCGTCGCGATCGCCTCGCGCAGCACCGGCATGCCGATGCCAGGCGGATACTGGTTGAGGCCGTCGCTGATCGCCTGGCGGGCTGCGTCGAGCACCTCTGCCGGGCCGTCTTCGTCAGGAAAGCCCTGCCCGAGGTTGATGGCGCCGGTCGAGATGGCGAGGGCAGACATCTCGGCGAAGATCGTCGGGCGAAGCTGCCCGTCGTCGCCGAGGAGCATCGCCCCGCGTGCGGTTCGCTGCCAGGATCCGGGGGTCGTCATGATTGGCAAGGGTAGCGACTGTGGAAAGGTCGTGCCGTGAGCACGGGCGTCCATTACCTTTTTCGAATGCGAATCTCTGCGCTGCTCCTTGCCGGTCTCGTCGTGCTGACCCTGACCGGATGCCAGCCAGACGACCCGATCGTCGTGCCCCAGCCGGAGCCAAGCTCCACCCCACTCTTCGCCTCGGAGGAGGAAGCACTGGCGGCGGCGGAGGAGGCCTTCAGCTCGTATCTTGCAGTGGCGGACCTCATCTTCTCCGAAGGAGGCAGTAATCCAGATCGACACGAGGAGGTTGCGACTGGCGTCGCTCTGAGAGACGACCTGACTGGATTCGCCAACTACGTCTCCGAGGGACGACACAGCGAGGGCGCGACCACTTTTGACTCGGCTTCACTCCAAAGCTCCGACCTGAGCGGGTATGCCGTTACCGCGGTGATCGTTATGTATGCCTGCGAGGACTTTGGGAATGTGCGGGTATTTGACTCGACAGGCGCGCTGGTTTCAGATCCAGCCCGTCGAACTAGATGGCCTGTGACCGTCACATTTGACCTAGGAGAGAGATCCCAGTTGCTCGTGTCTGAGATCGAGCAATGGACTGGAGAAGACTATTGCGCAAATTGACCGTCTTGGTCGTTGTCCTCCTCACGATCATTTGGCTCCCTTTGAGCCCAGCGCCGTCCGCGTGGGCGGCACGGAGCGCCTGTTCCCAGCAGGAACTTCGCGACGGCAATCCGTCTTGTTCTACGATCAACGGCGGCGAAGCAGTGCTCACCGGCAGCCAACCCGGCGGCAACGGCAACGGCAGCGGCAACAACGGGGGCGGTGGCAGCAACGGCTCCGGCGGGTCTTCCCAGCCAGCCGCACCCCCGGCACCCGTCTGCACGCTCCCGGCCCCGCGCTGCCAGGAGTGGGGCGTGGTCGTGCTCACGCCGACGCTCGACGACATCGCTGCATTTCGACCGGCGCCGGAGGTCGACCACATGGAGCCCAACGGCTGGTTCGTCGTCGGGCTCGACGCCAACTTCTACGCGACCGGGGCCCCGCAAGTTGTCGACGGCACCCTGCTCGGCCTTCCGGCATCCGTGCGGTTCACCCCCATCCGGTGGAACTGGCAGTACGGGGATGGCAGCTCGGTCACGCGGTCGACGCGGGGTGGCACGTGGGCCGCCCTCGGCATCCGCGAGTTCGATGCGACGCCGACGAGCCACGTCTACAACCGAGCAGGCACGTACTACATCGACCTCTCGGTCGGGTACCGCGTCGAGTACACGTTCAACGGCGGCAGCTGGGGCACGATCCCGGGCACGCTCTGGCTGCCAGCCAACCGCCTCGTGGCTACAGTTGGAGGAGCCAAAACGGTGCTCGTCGAGCGCGACTGCACCGTCAGCCCGGGCGGACCGGGATGTTAGGAGCCACGCTCCGGCCATGACAAAGCCTGCTCACAGCACGTCTGCATCGCACGCATAGATTTGCGGCAGAAGCTGTAGGAGCTGGAAGGAGCACCCATTGACCGAGACACCCGACACCTCCGCATCCCGCCCCACCGCGGCGGAGAAGCGAGCGGCCGCGCTGGCCGCGTCCGCAGCAAAAGCGGCCCCTGCAGCTGCCCCCACCGGCGCGCAGAGTGCCGTCGCAGCTGACGCCGCTCAGCCGACGACCACCGCGCCGACGACCACCACACCGCCGGCCGCGACGCCACAGACCGCCACGGCACCGTCCGCCCCGTCAGCAGCAGGTGCACCGCCGAGCGCCGGAGCGCCAGCCGCTGTGAAGACCGAGCCCGGCGCATCCCGTCGACCTGTCGGTGTCATCGCCGCTATCGCCGTCGCCGCCCTCGTGGGAGGCGCGTCTGGTGCCGGTGTGACCTACTTCGCCGTGTCGGCCAACCAGCAGGCGCCGAGCAGCGAGTCGGCGAGCCCGACCACCGTCACGGTGAACGACCCGGGCAACGCGACGAACACGACCGCGGTGGCGGTCAAGTCCGCGGCATCGGTCGTCACCATCTCAGTGCGCGACGGCCAGTCAGGCGGATCCGGGTCTGGCGTCATCCTCGACAAAGACGGCTACATCCTCACCAACACGCACGTCGTGACGCTCGAGGGGGCAACCTCCAACCCCGACGTGCAGGTGGCGACCAACGACGGTCGGCTCTTCGACGCGACCATCGTCGGCACCGACCCCATCGCCGACCTCGCCGTCATCAAGATCGACGCCGACAACCTGAGCCCGGTCGAGTTCGCCGACTCCGACAAGCTCAACGTCGGCGACACGGCGATCGCCATCGGTGCCCCGCTGGGTCTGGCGGGAACAGTCACCGACGGCATCATCAGCTCGCTCAACCGCAGCATCACGATCGCCTCGTCGGCGGTTCCCGACACCAACGACGGCGAGCAGGCACCCGACCAGAACGACCCGCAGAGCCCGTTCGACTTCTGGCAGTTCGACGTGCCAGGTCAGCCGCAGCAGACGCCGAGCTCGTCGAGCGCAACGATCAGCCTGGCCGTCATCCAGACCGACGCCGCCATCAACCCCGGCAACTCGGGTGGCGCGCTGCTCGATGGCGACGGTCGTCTCATCGGCATCAACGTCGCGATCGCCACCGCTGGTTCGAGCAGCGGCTCGAGCGGCAGCATCGGGGTCGGCTTCGCCATCCCGTCGAACCTCGCCAAGCGCATCGCCGGCGAGATCATCGACACCGGCGCTGCGACCCACGGCCTTCTCGGGGCGAGCGTCCTCGATGTCACCGACGACGAGGATGCCGCCGACAGCGGCGTCGTCGGCGCAAGCATCAAGGAGCTGGTCTCCGGTGGTGCTGCCGAGCAGGCGGGGCTTCGCGTCGGTGACGTAATCACCGAGGTCGACGGCATCCGCATCACCGGTGCCTCCGACCTCACCGCGCAGATTCGTGCTCATGCTGCAGGATCCAAGGCAACCGTCACCTACGTGCGCGGCGGCAAGAGCGACGAGGTGACGCTCACGCTGGGCACCCTCAAGTTCGAACAAACGCACCGAGCGAGAGGCCCCGGACCACACGCTCCGGGGCCTCTCGCATGTCGGCTGGTAGGCTCGGCACACCCTTTCTTCAAGCATTGGACAGCATGACCGCTTCTGCAGGCGCCCTTCCCCGTGTCTCATATGTCATGCCCGTGCTCAATGAGGCTCGGTACGTCGAAAGCGCGATCGTCACGGTTCTCGCACAGGACTACGCCGGGGCGAAAGAGGTCATTCTCGCCCTCGGCCCATCGACCGACGGCACGACAGAGCTCGTCGAGAGGCTTGCGGCAGCCGATCCGCGCATCACCGTCGTGCACAACCCGGCGACCGACATCCCGGTCGGCCTCAACCTGGCCATTCGCGCCAGCGGCCACCCCATCATCGTGCGGGTCGACGCTCACTCGGAGCTCGAGCTCGAGTACACCAGCCACGCCGTCGCGACCCTTCAGCGCACCGGCGCAGCGAACGTCGGCGGCATCATGCTCGCCCGTGGCAAGACGCCGTTCCAGTCGGCGGCGGCGCGGGGCTACAACAGCAAGTTCGGCCTCGGCGGCGCCCGTTACCACGGTGGCGCAGAGGAGAGCGAGGCCGAGTCGGCCTACCTCGGCGTGTTTCGTCGCTCCGTGCTCGATGAGGTCGGCCTGTTCGACGAGTCGCTCAAACGCGGAGAGGACTGGGAGCTCAACCTCCGCATTCGCGCTGCCGGCCACACCGTGTGGTTCGACCCGGCGCTGACCGTCACCTACTGGCCGCGCGAGAGCTGGACCAAGCTCGGCCGCCAGTTTCTCGCCACCGGCATCTGGCGCGGAGAGCTCGTGCGCCGCTACAAGGGCCGCAACCCCTGGCGCTTCTTCATCCCGCCCATGCTCGTCGGCTCGATCATCGGCAGCATCGTGCTCTTCGCGCTGCAGGTCTCACCGATCGTCAATGGATGGTGGACGATCGCCTTCTCGTTCTTCTACCTCGGCCCGATCAGCTACGTGCTGCTCGTGCTCTGGCTCGCCCTCGTTGCCGATCGGGCGCCCACCTGGGCAGAGCGACTCTCGTTCATCGTCGTGCTGCCCACCATGCACATCATGTGGGGCACCGGCTTCATCATCGGGCTGCTGCGCGGCGCGCGAGGCACCGTCGACACCAGTCGCACCGAGAACTAGCCACACCGAGAACTAGCCACACCGAGAACTAGCCGCGGCAGCCACTACGGCCGGATCGCCCCGCGGGCTACCAGCCGCTCGACGACGCGCTCTGCCGCGTGTCCGTCGTCGTGCGGGTTGAAGCGGGCGCGCCAGGCGGCGTAGCGCTCTGCGTACTCCGCGGCAGCGGCATCCCGGTTGAGAACCAGGTCGACGAGGTCGCCCGCCTGCGAGACGACGGGACCGGGTGCGACCTCGAGCAGGTCGAAGTAGAAGCCGCGCAGCTGCTCCCCGTAGTGCGAGAGATCCGGCGTGTAGAAGAAGATCGGCTTGCCGGTGACGGAGAAGTCGAACATGACGGAGGAGTAGTCGGTGATGAGCGCGTCGGCGATGAGGAAGAGGTCGGCGACGTCGGGATAGCCGGTGACGTCGATGACGTTGCTCGCGCGCACGTCGCGCCCGGGACGCAGCGTGCGGGAGTGTCCGCGGATGAGCGTGACGTGGCCGGGGCCGAGCGCGTCGGTGAAGGCCGCGACATCGAGGTGGTCGATGTGCTCGAGCCGGTCGTCGCGCCAGGTCGGCGCGTAGAGCACGATGGTGGTGTCGGCGGCGATGCCGAGTCGAGCGCGGATGGCGGCGCCATCGGGCAGCGCGAGCACGTCGTCGCGCGGGTAGCCGACCTCCCACACCGGTCCGCGGAACCCGTAGGACCGGCGGAAGATTCTGGTGCTGTGCTCGTTCTGGGCCAGCATGACGTCCCACCGGCGGCTCTCGAGCACGCTCGCCACGCGGGCGCGCAGCCCCTGTCCCGGCCGGTCGTTCGCGATCTTCTTGAGCATGGTGCCGTGCCACGTCTGCAGCACGGTCTGGTGTTTCCGTTTCTTCCAGCGCTTGCGAAGCCAGTCGTTGACAACGAGCAGGCGCGCGTCTCCGCGTGCGGCCCACCACTCCCGACTGCCCTCGACGATGGCGATCGCGCCGTCGGGCACAGCGACGGAGGCGTCGACGACGCTCCAGTAGCGCGTGGTCGATGGGTGCAGCCGTGCGAGCGCCGTGTCGATGGCTCGCGGGTTGCACGAGGCGTTCTGGCCGTAGAAGCTCTCGAAGAACACCGCATCGGCGGGCGCCGGGGTGCGAGAGCGATACTCCGACTCGAGCCGCGCCTGGTTGGCAGGGCCGACCTCGTCGTCACGCAGGGGAGGGGAGAGGGTGACGACCGCGCCATCCACCTCGACGCGCATCTGGCCGACCAGCAGTCGCGCGGTCGGGGCGAGAGTGGTGCGAAGCACGACACCCATGGCGTCGAGCAGCTCGAGCTCGTATCGCCCCGACGGCGCGGGCAGCGGGGCGCTGCCCCACCGCTCGGCTGTGAGCGGAACGCGCGCGCTCCAGCGCCCGTCGGCCACGGTGACAGGGGCGGTCAGCTCGACCCGGGCTCCGCGCAGCATGGCGATGACGGGCGTCGAATCGCCTATGGCACCGCCGATGGCTATGGTCGCGTCATCCTCGATGGAGGCGGTGTCATGGGGCGTCGCCGACGGCACAGGCGCGGCAGTATGAACGCTCATGCTCGCTCCTTTGCGTCGGGTGATGATCGCCTCGTACACTCTTGCAGCAT
>NZ_JBXMIS010000002.1:0-10151 GCF_057073975.1 Conyzicola sp.
TGCTCGATCTCCTGGTCGACCTGGAGGGTGAGGCGGTCCTTGCCGGCCGCGTGGGCATCCGCGACGGTTCCCGAGTAGATCGTGTTGTCCTTCGACTCGAGGTTGACGGCCGAGGCGTCGTTGCAGAGGTGGAATACCTCGCCCGACTTCGTCCAGAACACGAGGTTCTGCCCGGTGATCTCGGTGACGGTCGTCGTCTCGGTGTCGTACTGCTCCACCGACGGCGAGCTGAGCGACGTGCTCGTGTACCCGACGACGAGCAGCAGCACGATGCCGACCGCGCCGGCGATGCCCTTCTGCTTGCCGTCCATGTCCTTGTTGAGGAAGATCAGCACGATGAGGGGAACGAAGGCGATGATCGTGATGATCGCGCCCAGCTGGTTCTGGATGAAGAAGCGGGTCTTGTCTGCCTTTGACGCGGGGTCGAGGCGGTTGGCCTGCTTCCCCAGCTGACCGCCGAAGAAGGTCAGGAGGCCGATGGCGACGAGAAGGCCGAGCAGCAGGATCCAGGCCCAGGTCGGGAAGGCGCCGTTCTCTGCCGGGCGACGCAGCACCCAGAAGACCGCGAATGCCTCGCCGCCGATGGCGAGCACCCAGAGGATGACCGCGAGAACGCGCTTTCCGGTGGCAGAGCTCTTCGCTTCTGCGGTGGGCTTCCAGGTCGAGGTCGACTCGCCCTCTGCGGTCGTCGACTCGACGCGAACGACCTTCTTCTTCTCAGCCATACAGGTTCCTCCCAGCTAGGACAATGCCACGAGCCTATCGATGGATGGCGACCTATCGGGACTGCCGCTTCTTGCCCTTCGGCCGCTCGCCCTTCACCGCCGGCGCGCGCCCCTTGCCCTTCGACGCCTTCGCCTTGCCGCCGGGCGCCGCAGCCGACGCTGTTGCCGCACGAGCCGACTTGCCGAGCTGCTCGCGCGCGCTCACGAGCAGCGCCTCTCCCTCTGGCGTCAGCACCGTTGTCGTGGCAGAGAGGTCGAACAGCTCGTAGCCGAGCTCGGCCTCGAGCGAGCGGATGGTGGCGACCACGGTTGCCCGGGGCAGCCCGAGATCCCGCGCCGCGTGGGCGTAGTGCAGCGTCTGCGCGACGGCGACGAACTGGCGAAGGGAGGTGTGGTCCACCCTGTTGAGCGTACGGGCACCGCGCTAGCATCTGAGCATGTTCCTCACTGAGCTCAACTGGATCGCCATTGCGATCGGCTTTGTCGTCTTCTTCGCCGTCGGTGCCGTGTGGTTCAGCCCGAAGGCCTTCTTCCCTCCGTGGGCACGCCTCATGGGCATCGAGATTCGGCGGGGCGAGGGCATCGGCCGCCACGGCATGGCCTTCGTCTTCGGCCTCACCGCGCTCGGCGCACTCGTGCAGGTCGTCGCTCTCGCCAGCATCATCTACTTCGTCGAGGAGGCGACCGGTCCCGTCGGACCCCTCGGGGGAGCGATCGCCGGCCTCCTCGTTGGCATCGGCATCACCGCGGCCAGCTCGCTGTCGCATCGCCTGTTCTCCGGCCAGGGCATTCGCGTCTGGATCATCGAGGTCGGCGGCGACATCGTTGCCCTCACCCTCGCTGGCCTGGTCATCGGCATATTCGGCTAGCCGGTCGCGATAGCGTCACCCCGCCTTTGGGGGACGTAGGCTCAGAGTATGACCACGCTTGAGGGAGCAGTCGTCCTCGTTGCCGGTGCCACCGGCGGCCTCGGCTCGCGCATCGCCACCCTGCTCGAGGACGCCGGCGCGACGGTCGTGCGCGTCTCCCGCTCACAGGGGGCCGACCTTCGATCGCCCGCCGCCATCGACGCTGCGCTCGATGCGGCGGTCAAGCACCAGGGGCGCCTCGACGGGGTGGTCATCGCCACCGGTGTCGTCGCCTTCGGCGCGGCGGCCGACCTCGAGCCGCGCACGGTCGACGAGCTCTTCATGGTCAACACCCTCGGCGCGATCGCGCTCATCACCGCGGCGCAGCCATACCTCGCGGCGTCGGCGCTGCGCGGGCACGAGCCCTTTATCGTGACACTCTCTGGGGTCGTGGCCGAGGCACCCGTGGCCGGGCTCGCCGCCTACTCCGCGTCGAAGGCGGCGCTCGCCTCGTTCGTGGTTGCCGCGGCCCGCGAGTACCGGCGTGCCGGCATCCGCATCATGGATGCCAGACCGGGCCACACCGCGACCCAGCTCTCTGCACACCCGATCGCCGGCTCCGCGCCGCCCTTCGGGCCAGCACTCGACCCCGACGCCGTGGCAGAGCGCATCGTGCGCGGCATCGTCGACGGGGAGCGCGACCTGCCGAGCTCGGCGTTCACGCCTGCTGCAGCCGACTAGCCTTGCCGGGTGAGTCTCATCCGCCTGAACGACGTCCATGTCTCCTTCGAGAAGACGCCGGTGCTGCGGGAGGCGTTCTTCCGGCTCGAGGCACAGGAGCGGGTCGGCCTCATCGGCCGCAACGGCTCTGGCAAGTCGACACTGCTCAAGCTCGCGCTCGAGCAGGTGCAGCCCGACTCTGGCACCGTCACGATCGAACCGGGCACCCGATTCGGCTACTTCTCCCAGTTCTCCGAGCTCGACGGCGAGCAGACCGTCCTCGAGGTGCTCGACGGGCTGTTCGCTCCCATCCACGCGGTGACCGACGAGCTGGCCGCGATCGACGCCGCGATTGCCGCCGATCCGTCGGCGGATCTCGACACGCTCATCCATCGCCAGTCCGAGCTGTTCGAGGAGATGGAGCGGCTTGACGGCTGGGACTACGAGCGCAAGATCGACACGGCGCTGACCACCCTCGGGTTCACCGAGGCGCACCGCACCTGCCCGATCGACGACCTGTCGGGCGGCTGGCGCAACCGGGCGGCGCTCGCGAAGATCCTGCTCGAAGACCCCGACGTGCTGCTGCTCGACGAGCCGACCAACTACCTCGACGTCGCCGGTGTCGAGTGGCTCGAATCGTGGTTCAAGACTTTCCGCGGCGCGGCGATCATCGTCTCGCACGACCGGCGCTTCCTCGACGGGGTCGTGACCCGCATCATCGAGCTCGAGAACTACCACCTGCACGAGTACCCGGGCGATTTCGGCGAGTACGTCATCCAGAAGCAGTTTCGGCTGAAGACGCTCGAGGCGCAGTTCCAGCACGAGTCAGAGCTGCTGGCCTTCGAGGCGGAGGGCATCGCCGACCGGCGGGAGGCCGCGAAGAACGCGAGCAAGGGGCTGGGCAAGCAGCTGTCGGCGATCAAGAAGTCGCGCGCCCCGCGGCCCGTCGACGAGATCATCACCGAGATCTACCGCGGGCTCCATGTGAAGGATGTGCTCTGCCGCATCGAGGGAATCGCCAAGTCGTACGGTGACCGCACCCTGTTCGACGACGTCACCCTCGAGGTGCGGCGCGGCAACCGCATCGTCGTGCTCGGAGCCAACGGCAGCGGCAAGAGCACCCTGCTGCGCGTGCTGCTCGGCGAGGAGAAAGCCGACCACGGGCGCATCGACTGGGCATCCGGCGCCAAGATCGTCTCGTACAACCAGGTGCTCGAGGCCCTCGACCTCAGCGACACCGTCACCCACGCGGTCAACGCGATGCCCGACAGCCTCGCCCTCACGGCGACTCGCAAGTCGGTCGCCCGGTTCCTCTCGATGTTCCAGTTCTCCGAGGCGGATGTGAAGAAGCGCATCGGCGATCTCTCCGGCGGCCAGAAGGCACGCGTCGCGATGGCGCAGTGCCTGCTCTCTGGCGCGTCCGTTCTCGTGCTCGACGAGCCCACCAACCACCTCGACCTGGCGAGCACCCAGGTCATGGAGCGCGCCCTCCTGCACTTTCCCGGCGCGATCATCGTCGTCAGCCACGACCGCTTCTTCACCGACAAGATCGCGACGCGGCGCCTTGAGTTCGGCTCCGGGGAGATCACCGTCTCGGCGGCGTAGCCTCAGCAGATGGCATCGACCTCGCTTCCCCGCACCATCGGCCGCATCGCCCTCGGTGCCGCCCTGCTGTTCGCCGGAACCACCCACCTCACCGTCGCGCGACGCGAGTTTCAGGCGCAGGTTCCCGAGTGGCTGCCCATCGACAAAGACCTCGTCGTTCTCGGCTCCGGCATCGCCGAGCTCTCACTCGGGGCTGCCCTCGTCGTGCTGCCGAAGCACCGGGTGCCGGTCGGGCTGCTCGTCGCCGCGTTCTTCGTCGCGATCTTCCCCGGCAACATCTCGCAGTTCGTCACCCATACCGACGCGTTCGGGCTCAATGACGACCGCGCCCGCGGCATCCGGCTGCTGTTCCAGCCCGTGCTCGTGCTCTGGGCGCTGTGGTCGACGGGCGCGTGGCGCGACCGGCGCGAGATTAGTCGATACGTGAAGCGGCGGCGGTAGCCAGCAGGAAGAACGCCTGCGCCTCGGCCGAGGTGCCCTGGCGATCGAAGTGCGGTGCACCGCACACGCGCTGCACGAGGCCGTGCTCGTCGACGAGGGTGCGGGCGTGGGCGACGAGGGAGTGCGCGGCATCCGCGTAGGAGGCGGGCAGCCATCCGTCGGCGACTCCCGTGGCGAGGGCGTAGGCGGCCATCATGCCGGTGGTGTTGTCTTCGAAGGTCGTGGCGTCATCCACGATGTTCGTGAACGAGCCGTCGGGGCGCCGACGTGCGAGCAGCGAGTCGAGCACGAGCTGTGCGTGGTCGGCGAGCTCTGTGCTGCGAAGGCCGAGGTGCATCGACCGGGCGATACCCGCGACGACCCAGCCGTTGCCGGTGCCCCAGTGCGCCGGCTGGATGACGCGGCCCGCGTCGTCGTCATACCTCGAGCCCCACAGCCCCGCCCCGACGTCGAACAGCCGTTCCCGGTGGCCGCGGAACTGCGCGAGCGCGGCCTCCTCCTCATTCGCAAGCACAAGCAGCGGCAGCACCATGTAGACGGAGTCGACCCACACCTCGCGGCTGCCCTCGAGGTGGAACAGGGTGCCGTCTGCCGCGCGCGGCGCGCCCTGCAGCAGCCAGCCGAGCTGGCGGCCGACCGCCGGTCGCAGCGACTCGTCGCGGATGGATGCCCACGCCACCACCTCGCCGACCGACCCGGAGTTGACGGTGCCGGCGTTGTCGACCTCGGCGAGCTTGCCCTGCGGGTTCTGCCGCACGACGGAGTCGCGCGCGACGACCTCGGCGAGCTCCCACTGCTCGAGGTCGAGCAGCGCGTGGCCGAGCACCCCCTGCTCCCACGATTGTCGCTGCATCGCGAGAAGGGCATCGAGCACGCGGCGCTGCTGCGGGTCGAGCTGCATCAGAGCCCTTCGAGCAGCGCGGTCTTCAGCGACGACGGCAGCGCCGGCGGAACGTCGACCGCGACCGCAAGAGCCTGGATGGCGCGGCTGAAGTAGTTGCGCGCGGCGGCGGCGAGGGCGATGTCGACGATCTCGCGGTCGGAGTAGCCGGCGTCGCGCAGGGTCTGGCTGTCGGCATCCGTCATTGCAGACGAGTCGGTCGACACCTTCTCTGCGAAGGCCATCATCGCCACCTCCGCGTCGGAGATGCCCGCGGTGCGGTAGTCGCGCGCGATGCGGTGCAGCTCCTGCTCCTCGATGTAGCGCAGCGTCTTGTTTCCGTGGGCGAGCAGGCAGTGCTCAGAGCGCACCCCGCGGGCGGCAGCGAGGGTGATGAGCTCGTAGCGGCGCTTGTCCATGCCGCCGGCGATCGCTCCGATGAGCTGCTCCCACGCGAGGTAGGCCTCGGGGTTCACTGCCATGACCCGCGTGTGCTCCGGCACATAGCCCATGTGCTCCAGGTCGTCGGCGTAGATCTCTACGGCGAGGCCGGTGACGGTCTCTGGGGTCGGGGTCTCGATGATCGACATGACTCATGCTCCCATTCGGCGTTGGCGATTCGCTACGGTGTGCTCATGACCACACCCGAGACGGCTTCGGCCGAGACTGCCGAGCAGACGCCACCGCACGATGCGAACCCGTACCAGCCGTCGGGGCAGAAGGCCCCCGTGCCGCCGCGCATCGGCAGAGTCGCGATCATCGGCGGGCTCGGGCTACTGGCGGTCTCGCTGCTCGCGTCGGTGCTGATGGGGATTGCGGCCGCGCCGTACGCCTACATCGGACCGCAGGGGGCCAACCTCAACCTCACCACGTCGTCCTCTGACCCGAGGGAGGCGCTGCTGGCAACGCTGGCCATCCTCCATGGGCTGCTCGGTGCCGTCGCGGGAATCGGGATCATCGTTCTCAGCATCATCACGATCGCCTCTGGCGGCCGCCGCGCCTTCGGGGTCGTCGGCCTCGTCGCTGCCGTGATGGCCCCTGGCCTGTCGGCTGTGCTGTACTTCGCCGTCGCTCTCAGCATCGCCTCATCGAGCTGACTCCAATCGACCTCCTCATCCACTCCGAACTATCAGATAGGCCGGAGAGGATGACCGCATGACCGAGATCGCGATGTTCCCGCTCGGAACCGTGCTGTTTCCGTACATGCCGCTGCCGCTGCGGGTCTTCGAGGAGCGCTACCTTGTGATGCTCTCGCGCATCCTCGAGCACGAGCCGAGCGCCTTCGGCGTCGCCCTCATCGAGCGCGGTCAGGAGTCTGGCGGTGGCGGATCGACCTTCGGTGTCGGCACGATGGCGCAGATCACCGAGATCGAGGCGGCCGATGGCTTCATCGCCCTCGTCACCGAGGGCGCCCAGCGCTTCGAGATCGTCGAATGGCAACCCGACGACCCATACCCCCGCGCCGAGGTGCGCCTGCTCGACGAGCTCGAGTGGGATGACGAGCTGCAGCCGCTGCGCGACCGGGCAGAGCGGCTGGTGCGCAGCACTCTCGCGCTCGCGAGCGAGTTCGACGACCAGCAGTGGGCGTCGACCGTCGAGTTCGCCGAGCTGCCGATCGCCGCCTGCTGGCAGCTGGCGGCGGTGGCCCCACTAGAGCAGCTCGACCAGCTGACCCTGCTGCAGTGCACGAGCGCCCGCGAGCTGCTCGAGACGACGATAGAGCTCACGCTCGCCGTCGCCGAGACGCTCGTACACTTGGCGCATGAGCAGCCCTGACCCGACAGCGCCGCCCGGGTGGTACGACGATGCGACGCTGCTCGGCATCAAGCGGTACTGGGACGGCTCTGCGTGGACCGACCGAACGGTGCCGGCGGGGGAGGTGCCGACGCCGCGAGCCTCCCGCGTGCCGTGGGCGATCGCCGTCGTGGCTGTGCTGGTAGCCATCGCCGCAGTCGTGTTCGCGCTCGCGAAGCCAGCAGAGGTGCTCCTCGAGCAGGCAGAGCCGTCTCCCTCTGCGTCGCCAACGGTGCAGAGTATTCCACCGGGCGACTACTCCGATTTCGTCGAAAGTGCCACGCGTGACCTCGACGACTTCGACAAAGACCTCGACGACTTCGAGTCGGTCGTCGACGAGAAGGGCTACTGGCGACTGCTGAGCAACGCCACAGAGCTGCGGTTCAACCTCGAGCAGCTGCGCGGTGCGAGCGCACCGACGTTCCTCGCTGCCGAGTGGGACGACGGCCTCGACGGCCTCGACGACGCGCTGCAAGACCTGGCGGCCACAATCGGCGAATCGCAGAAGCAGCAGCGCGCGGCGCTGGTGGAGATCCGAGCGGTGTCCGACGGCGTTCGCGAGCTGGTGGAGCTTCTCGAGGGCTAGACCATGGCGCGGGCGATTGCGTCGATCGCCAGCAGCACCGATGCCTTTCTCGCGTCGTTGCGGGCGGCATCCCGCTCGATGGTTCCGGTGTAGACGCGGTCCATCGCACGCAGCACCTGCCAGCCGTCGCAGAGCGTGAGGATGGTGGCGAGCAGCTCGCGCGCGTCGGCGTCACTGAGCGTCGGCATCGCCGCGCGCAGCCGCTCGACCTTGTTGTTGGCGCCGGCGGTGCGGGTCTCGAGAGCGGTCGGCTCCGTGCGCTCCAGCCCCTCCCAGAAGACGAGGCGGGCGAGCTCTGGATGCCGCGAGTGGTAGTCGAACACCCGCCCGGCATAGTCGACAACAGCCTCGACCCCGACTCCGGTGATGGGAACCGCGTCCATCACGGCGGCCAGCTGGCGCGCGAGCACGATGCCGAACAGCTCGTCTTTCTTGCCGAAGTACTGGTAGATGCGCTCCTTGTTGACCCCGGCGGCCGCGGCAATACGGTCGACCCGTGCGCCGGCGAGCCCGTAGCTGCTGAACTCGGCCGTGGCGGCGTCGAGCAGTAGCTGCTTCGTGCGCTCCGTGTCCCAGGCCATGAGGCGAGTCTAGCAATTCCAACTGGATAGTTGCAGATTTGACCGAAGGGGCGTACGGTATTGCCAACTAACCAGTTGGAGAAAACAATGACAACCACGCAGACCGCTCCGGTCATCCCATCAATCCACGTTCGCGCCGTGCTCACCTGGATCGCGATCTTCCCTCTCGTCGCCCTCGGCATGGTGCTCATCGCACCGGTGAGCATCGACTGGCACCCCGTGCTCCGAGCGTTCGTGATGACCCTGTTCATCGTTCCGCTCGCGGTCTACGTCATCATGCCGCGCCTGCTCCGGCTCTACGTGCGAGCCGTCACCGGGCGCCGCGCGTAGCGTAGGAGTATGACCCTTCCACTCGCCTCCACGATCGTCACCTACCCCAGCGGGGCCGTGACGTCGCGGGGGCGAGTGCTGCATGTCGAAGCGCTTCCCGATGGGCGCACCGCGGTCATCCTCGATGAGACGGCGTTCCACCCGGTCGACCACACCTGGCCAGACCAGGGAGCAGACCGCGGCACGATCGACGGCATTGCCGTCGACGACTGCGTGGTCGGGGCCACCGACGGCTCAGCGCTCTACCTCGGCCGGGACGCACCCGTTCGCAAGGGAACCGAGGGCTGGGCGTCTGTGGTCGTTCACGTCGTCGCGTCGTTCTCGGCTGCCGAGGGCGAGTCGGTGGATGTCGTGGTCGACGCCGACTACCGCCGCGCCCTCTCGACTGGCCACACCCTGTGCCACCTCGCCTCCCTTGCGCTCAACGAGACGCTCGCCGGGGCGTGGTCGAAGGAGGTCGCGCTCGACGCCGCTGGGCACCCGAACTTCGACGCGCTGGCTATCGAGAGCTCCACGATCCTCGAGAACGGATCGCGCGACGTCTACCGGGTCGGCAAGTCGCTGCGCAAGAAGGGCTTCGACCCGGCCGCCCTCGACGACATCCCGCTCGTTGAGGGCCACGCGAACGAGCACCTGACGGAGCTCGTGTCGAGCGGTGCCTCCGTTGGCATCGAGGCTGACGGCCCGCGCCTCGACGACCGGCGGTACTGGGTGTGCGGCGAGTACCGCATCCCGTGCGGCGGCACGCATCTCGATACCGTGCGGGGTCTCGGGGGCCGCATCGAACTCGACCGCACCGAGGCCGACGGCGCGATCGCCCTCGTCATGACCACACGCCGCGCGTGAGCGAACCAGGGCCGCCACCCCGACGGTGACGGCCCTGACCTGGGAGGTAACTAGACGCGGTTCGCGATGGCGAAGCTCACCGAGCCGTCGGACTCGACCTGGGCATCGAGCACTTTGTCGGTGAGGGCGTCAGAGGCCTGCTTCTCAAGGAACACCTTCGCGTCGTGGTTCTCCACGACGACATCGGTGGCTTCGGGAGCTGTCGCGATGGCGACCGCGTAGCCGTTCTCATCGGTCGAGCTGATGCGCAGCCCTCCCGTGGCGTCGGCGCCGAGGGCGCGTTCTGCGATGGTCTTCACTGCGGTGCTGGCGGTATCGGTGAGGGTGAGCATCGTGATCCTTTCGGTTGACGGGTCAGCAACGTTGCCGCAGTCGATCCACGAGTGGGTGCAAATGGAGGGGACTGTGCAGCAGTGCCCAGCCAACACGGAGGCTCACGGGCGGTCGGGCTTGTCGCCTTCGAACAGGTCGAGCACGTCGCCGAGCTCGCCGTAGGAGCCGCGCAGCACGCAGGTGTACGCGGGGTCGGGCAGCGACTTGCCGCACTCCGCCTGGGTCTCCGCCTCGATGCGGAGCCGAGTGCGGGCGAACGACGAGAGGGTCCAGCCGAGCGGCACCGACACGGCAGGGCTCGTCGTCGGTGCCACGACGGCGACGCCCTGTGGCACGGCCCGACGCTGAGCTCGCCAACTCGGTCGACCTCCAGGACTACCTCGGCGACGGCTGCATGGCCGACCTCAGCTGGGCGACCGCCGCGAACTTCTCCGCCCGGTTCCCCGTGGTGAGTCCCGCCGG
>NZ_JBXMIS010000003.1:0-10119 GCF_057073975.1 Conyzicola sp.
CCGGCGGGACTCACCACGGGGAACCGGGCGGAGAAGTTCGCGGCGGTCGCCCAGCTGAGGTCGGCCATGCAGCCGTCGCCGAGGTAGTCCTGGAGGTCGACCGAGTTGGCGAGCTCAGCGTCGGGCCCGGTGCACTGCGGCACCGTCGGGGAGCCGCCATCGGCGTAGAGCTCGTCGTCGGTCGGCGTGATGTCGAGCTGGCTCACGAGCACCTTGCAGTTCGAGACCGCGTCGGTCGCGTTGAGGATGAGGTAGCCGGTTGGCGTCTCAGCCGTGCCATTCCACCTCCCGGCGAACTGCGGCGCATCGAGCTCCCAGGTGCGCTCCAAGAGGCCCGGCCGGTCGTACCAGCGCCACGGGCTACCGAAAGGATCGGCGTAGTCGCTCGGCGACGGAACCCGGATGCCCGTGACACTGCCGACGAGATCGCCGGCCATCATGCCGGTCACGCTCACTCCGAGCGCCCCTGGCCCGCCGAGGGCGACGGTGTTCATGTCGCCGGGAGCGAGCGCGTTGCCCTCTGCCCGAAACGTGGCAAGCCCGACGCTGCCCCCGGTCGCGCCGCTCGAGAGCAGGGTTGCCCCCGCCGCGCACTCGCCGTCGCGCGGCAGCTCTCGCATGACATCGACCGTCCAGGTTGCCGCACGGATGCCGCCACCGTGGGTCGCGACCAGCAGCAGGGGGTACGCGCGCGATCCGTTCTGCAGTTCGAACGCGCAGTCCTGCGCGTCGTGCCAGGCGGCGAACGCCTCCGGCAGCGTGTCGCGCTGTTCTCCTGCCTGATCCTGGCCGACTCGCACCGCGTGAAGCGCGGGCGCCCCGTCGATGAGGGTGACGACGACGGGCAGCAGCACGAGCAGCGTCACGACCGGCGTCGAGCGCAGTCGAAGCACCCGGAAGATCTCGAGCGGCTGGCGCCGGCCGAGGGCGAGCACGAGGCCGCCGATGATCGTCGTCCAGGCGCCGACGAGCAGCACGAGAACGGCAACGGGGCCGAGGGCATAGCCGACGAGCGCCGGCACGAGAAGACAGGTGGCGATGAACGCCGCCGATACCGCCGTGACGACGATGCCGAGCACGCGAAAGTCACGCGAGTGCTCGTCGATGCGTGACGGATCGCTCGACAGCACAGCGCCCACCCGGCCGCCGAAGTCGCGGGCGGCGAGCTGCCGGCGAAAGAGCGTCGGAGCGACGACGGCGAGCGCGAGAAGCACGACTTCGATGAGCACGAGAGAGACCAGGCTCGCGGCGAAGCGAGAGCCCGCGAACTGGCCGGTCGCACCGAGGAGAAGGGGAGCGAGCAGTGCACGGAACGGGCCGAGGGCCCACACCGCGATCCACGCCGCGACGAGCAGGTCGCCCGCCCGCTGCACATCGGCGCCTCGGTGGCCGAGAGCGAGGGGGAGAAGGGGGTCGGCGATGCGGATGCCCACGCGGCGAATGGCGAGCGACACGAGCGCGATGACCGCGATGAACCCGGTGAAGAGCCCGACCGTCAGTGCGTCGACTGCCTGCCCTGCGGTCGCGAGGCCGACCACGAGGGCGACGAGCAGCACGGCGCCGGCTGCCGCGAACCACGGATAGTGCCGCACGGGAGGGCGCGCGTCGTGTGCGGTGTCGCGCCGACGGTAGTGCCGCGCCCGTTGCCGGCCGAGCACGAAGAGGCCGGCGCCCGTGATGAGGAACCCGAGAAAGGCGAATGCGATCGACCAGACGTCGGCCGTCGGCACCGCCGAGGTGCCGGTCGCCGGGTACTGCACCCAGCTGCGGTAGAGATCGGCGACCTGCTCGAGCACGCCGTCGATGCTGATGAGCGAGATCGCGGCGATGCCGGCCACCGCGATGAGGCTGAGACGCTGGGCATAGAGCGCGGCGAGCGACCTGGATGCGGCGCCGCGCACCACGGCGCCCACGGTGGTGCCGAGCACGAGGTACAGGCCGAGCACCGCCATCGTGGCGAGCTTGAGGTAGGTCGCGGCGATCAGCACGACGGTCACCACGTCGAGGGCGGGGGTGCCCGCGGCCGGGAGGGCGGTGGCGAGCACGAGCAGCCCGAGGTTCTCGAGCAGGTCGAGCGCCACGAGGATGCCGACCATGCGGTGGCCGGTGGCCGGTGTGGCTCGCGGGGCGGCATCCGTGCTTCGCCTGTTCGACGCGGCGACAGCCACGGTGACGAGCCGGCGAAGCAGCACGGCGTAGCAGGCGATGAAGGCGATGTCGGTGAGAGCGTAGAAGACGATGAGCGGCTCCGGCGAGAATGCGGAGCCGCTCCAGTCGCGCCATGCCTCGAACTCGGTGCCGGCGCCGAAGCCGACCATGGTGCCGAGGTCGTGCGTGTGACCGTCGCCACCGAGGATCCGGCCGACGAGCCGCGAGGTCTCGTTCATCGTGACGAGCAGTGCCACGGCAAGGAGGACGAGCGCCGTGCTGCTGCCCACGGTGCGACGAACGACTGACCGGATGCTCCGCAACGACGCCATGGAGCCGCACCCTACCGTGCAATGGGCCGCAATCGACAGATCTGTCTGCTGATGGTTTTCGACGCACGGTCGAAACACTCGGTTGGTAGGATTGCCCCACAATCGAATACCGGGCCGCACAACGTGATGCGGGAGAGCCTGCCCCCGTGGCAGGCACCGAAGGAGCAAGCCTCCCTGCCAATCTCTCAGGTACCTGTACCGCATCGCCGAGGCCACTCTGAAAAGAGGGTTGAGTGCGCGCGTAGCGCGTGTATCGAAACCCCACCCACGGTGAAAGTCGACCACAGTCGGCGAAGCTCTCAGGTTCATGACAGAGGGGGAGTTCTGCCCGACGCACGCGCCTAGGAGAACTCTTGCCGGATTCCCGCCTTCCCCCGCTCTACGCCATTCACCATGCCGCGGGAGCGAGCTTCACCGACTTCGCCGGATGGCAGATGCCGGTCAGCTACGGCTCCGACCTGGCAGAGCACCACGCCGTGCGCACCGCGGCCGGACTCTTCGACATCTCGCACATGGCCGAGATCCGCGTCGACGGACCGGATGCACCGGCCTTCCTCGACTACGCCCTCGCCGGCACGATCTCCGCCCTCGCCTACGGCCAGGCCAAGTACTCCCTCCTGCTCTCAGAGGAGGGGGGAATCGTCGACGACCTCGTCGTCTATCGCGCCGGCAAGAACAACAGCTCGTTCATGATCGTCGCCAACGCGGGCAACCGCGTTCCCGTGGTCGTCGCCCTGCAGGAGCGCTCGGCAGGGTTCAAGGTGGCGATCTCCGACGAGAGCGACCGCGTCTCGCTCATCGCGGTGCAGGGCCCGGCCTCCCGCGCCATCGTCGAGCAGGTCATCGGCCGCGACCTCAGCGAGCTCAAGTACTACTGGGGCATCGAGATGCTCTACAACGACGGCCCGTTCTTCGTCGCCCGCACCGGCTACACCGGGGAGGACGGCTTCGAGCTCTACCTCGGCAACGACTCCGCCGCGCAGCTCTGGCGGGAGCTGCTCGAGGCCGGTGCACCGCACGGGCTCATCCCGGCCGGGCTCGCGAGCCGCGACACCCTTCGGCTCGAGGCTGGCATGCCGCTCTACGGTCACGAGCTCGGGCTCGACACCTTTCCCGCGCAGGCCGGACTCGGCCGCGTCGTCGCGCTCGCGAAGGAGGGCGACTTCGTCGGCCGTGCCGCGATCGAGGCCGGCCCGCCGGCTGGCGCACGACAGCTCGTCGGTCTCGTGGCGGAGGGCCGCCGAGCGGGTCGAGCCGACTATCCCGTCTTCGGCGGCGATCGCGAGGTCGGCATCATCACCTCCGGCGCGCTGTCACCCACCCTCGGCTACCCGATCGCCATGGCGTATGTCGACCCTGACGTGAGCGAGACCGGCACCGCGCTCACGATCGATGTTCGCGGTACCCGCGTTGCCGCATCCGTTGTCGCACTCCCCTTCTACAAGAGAGACAAGAAATAATGGCTGACCCAACCACCCTCCAGTACACCGCAGAGCACGAGTGGATCCTTGTCGAGGGCGACACGGCCACGGTCGGCATCACCGCCTACGCCGCGGAGAAGCTCGGCGACGTCGTGTTCGTCGACCTGCCGAAGGCGGGCTCGACCGTCGCGAGCGGCACGGTCGTCGGCGAGATCGAGTCGACCAAGTCGGTCGGCGAGCTGTTCGCGCCCGTCGACGGTGTCGTCGCCGAGGCGAACGACGCGGTCGAGGCAGACCCCAGCCTCGTCAACAGCGACCCCTTCGGTGCCGGCTGGCTCATAAAGGTGACCTTCACCGAGCTGCCAGAGCTGCTCTCCTACGACGACTACAGCGCACTGGTTGGCGAGTAGTGTCCGCTCCATTCCAGGACCGCCACATCGGAACGGATGCGGCAGCGCAGCGCCGCATGCTCTCCGTGCTTGGCTACGACTCCGTCGACGCCCTCGTCTCTGCGGCAATTCCCGACGCCATCCGCGTCGCCCCGCTCGAGCACTCGACTATTCCCGCCGCTGCGTCAGAGCGTGAGGCGCTCGCCGAGCTGCGAGCCATTGCCAGCAAGAACACCGTGCGCCGCTCGATGATCGGCCTTGGCTACTACGACACGATCACCCCAGCGGTGATCAAGCGCAACGTGCTGGAGAACCCGAGCTGGTACACGGCCTACACGCCGTACCAGCCGGAGATCTCGCAGGGTCGCCTCGAGGCGCTCATCAACTTCCAGACCATGGTCGCCGATCTCACCGGGCTCGCTACCGCCAATGCCTCGATGCTCGACGAGGGCACCGCCGTTGTCGAGGGGATGCTGCTTGCGCGACGGGGCTCAGGCTCGACGTCGAACACGTTCATTGTCGATGCCGACGCGCTGCCGCAGACCAAGGCTCTGCTGCGCAACCGCGCCTCCGCTCTGGGGATCGAGCTTGTCGAGACCTCCCTCGCTGAGAATCCCGAGCTCCCCGCCGCCTTCGGCGTCTTCGTGCAGTACCCCGGTGCCTCCGGTCGGGTCTGGGACCCGTCCGCGGTAATCGCCGCCGTCAAGGAGCAGGGCGGCCTCGCCGTCGTCGCGGCCGACCTTCTTGCGGCGACCCTGCTGAAGTCCGCAGGAGAACTCGGAGCCGACGTCGCCGTCGGCTCGTCGCAGCGCTTCGGCGTTCCGATGGGCTTCGGCGGACCCCACGCCGGCTTCATGGCCGTGCGCGCCGGTCTCGAGCGGCAGCTGCCTGGTCGCCTCGTCGGAGTGTCGAAGGATGCCGCCGGCCACCCCGCCTACCGCCTCACCCTGCAGACGAGAGAGCAGCACATCCGCCGCGAGAAGGCGACATCGAACATCTGCACCGCCCAGGTGCTGCTGGCGATCATGGCCGGCATGTACGCGGTGTACCACGGGCCGGACGGGCTCAAGGTGATCGCGCGCCGCGTGCACCAGGTCACCGCCGACTTCGCCGCCGCCCTCCGCGGCGCCGGCTATGGGGTCGGCGACACGTTCTTCGACACGCTCACGGTCACCGCTCCGGGGCGCGCCGACGAGTTCGTCGCGGCCGCCCTCGAGCGCAATGCGACCCTGTGGAAGGTCGACGACGACACGGTCTCACTGAGCTTCGACGAGGCCTCCGCGTTCGACCCGATCGAAGGGCTCGCCGACGTCTTCGGTGTCACGGTTGCCTCCGCGTCGTCCGCGATCCCCGCCGAGCTCGAGCGCACCTCCGCCTACCTCACCCACCCGGTCTTCAACACGCATCGCTCGGAGACGAGCATGATGCGCTACCTCAAGTACCTCGCCGACAAGGACTACGCGCTCGACCGCGGCATGATCCCGCTCGGGTCGTGCACGATGAAATTGAATGCGGCGACCGAGATGGAGGCGGTGACGTGGCCGGAGTTCGGCGCCATCCATCCATTCGCTCCTGAGGCCGACGTGCAGGGCTACCTCGAGCTCATCGAGCAGCTGCAGGACTGGCTAGCCGAGGTCACCGGCTACGACACCGTCTCGCTGCAGCCCAACGCCGGAAGCCAGGGCGAGCTTGCTGGCCTGCTCGCGATCCGCGGCTACCACCTCGCCAATGGCGACACGCAGCGCACCGTCTGCCTCATCCCGTCGTCTGCCCACGGAACGAACGCCGCGAGCGCCGTGCTCGCGGGCATGTCGGTCGTGGTCGTCGACTGCGACGAGCTCGGTAACGTCGACCTCGACGACCTTCGGGCGAAGATCGCCACGCACGCCGACACGATCTCCGCGCTCATGATCACCTACCCGTCGACGCACGGCGTCTACGAGCACGAGGTGCGATCGATCACGGATGCCGTGCACGAGGCCGGCGGGCAGGTCTACGTCGACGGTGCGAACCTCAACGCCCTGCTCGGCTATGCCCGGTATGGCGACTTCGGCGGCGACGTCTCGCATCTCAACCTGCACAAGACGTTCTGCATCCCGCACGGCGGCGGTGGGCCGGGCGTCGGGCCGGTCGCGGCGAAGGCGCACCTCGCGCCGTTCCTGCCCGGCGCGCTGGAGCTTGGAGAGACGGCCATTTCTGGCCGTCTCCGCGACGCCAGCGCCGACGAGCGTCCCGCTCGTCGGGATCACTTCAGCGATCCCTTCGCAGTTTCGGCTGCGCAGTTTGGCAGCCCGAGCATCCTGCCCATCTCGTGGGCCTACGTGCGCATGATGGGCTCCGATGGCCTCAAGGATGCGACCGGTGCCGCGGTGCTCGCGGCCAACTACGTGGCAGCACGGCTGCGCACGCACTACCCGGTGCTCTACGCGGGCGACAACGGCCTCGTGGCGCACGAGTGCATCCTCGACCTTCGTCCGCTCAAGGAGGCGACGGGGATCGACAACAACGACGTCGCCAAGCGCCTCGTCGACTTCGGCTTCCACGCGCCGACCATGTCGTTCCCAGTCGCTGGCACCCTCATGGTCGAGCCGACCGAGAGCGAAGACCTGGTGGAGATCGACCGCTTCATCGACGCCATGATCGCGATCAAGCTCGAGGCGGATGCCGTGGCGGCCGGTCGCTGGCCAGCCACCGACAACCCTCTCGTCAACGCCCCGCACACCGCGGAGTCCGTGATCGTGGGGGAGTGGCAGCACGCCTACACGCGCGCGGAGGCGGTCTACCCGATCTCCACGCAGATCCGCAGTAAGTACTGGCCGCCGGTGCGCCGAATCGACCAGGCGTGGGGCGACCGCAACCTGTTCTGTGCCTGCCCGCCGATCGAGGCGTTCGCCGACTAGCGGCAACCGCCTCGATCGGCGAAGCGGGCCCTCGGCGACCCAGAAGCGGTGTCGATGCGCGCGCTACAACTGGGTCACTTGGCCCCTAGCTGGAGCTGTGGGAGGCAAGAAGCGGGGCATGCCGCCAGGACTCAGAGGCCGAGCAGCGACGGGAACGTCGCGGCCGCCCACGGGTAGCCGACGAAGACGGCCGCGTCGATCACGAAGTGCGTCACGAGGAGGGGGAGAAGGCGGCCGAACCGGGTGTACAGCCATCCGAAGACGATGCCCATGACGACGTTCGCGATGAACGATCCATAGCCCTGGTAGAGGTGGTAGCTGCCGCGGAGGAGGGCGCTCGCCAGGATGATGCGCCACTTCCCCCAGCCAAGGTCGCCGAGTCGCGCGTAGAGGTACCCGATCGCGATGACCTCCTCCGTGACGGCGGCGCGCACGGCCACGAGCAGCAGCACGGGGATGGTCCACCAGTAGCTGTCGCCGGTGGTCGGCACGATCGTCGCGTTGATGCCGAGCGCGGTGAAGGCAAGGTAGGCGGCGAGCCCGGGAATACCGATTGCCAGCGCGAGGGCCAGCCCCGCGCCAACGTCGCGCACCGGCCGGTCGAACCTCAGCCCGAGTCGACCGAGGTGCGGGCGGGCGCTCGACCAGAGCAGGTAGCAGACGAGGGCGACGGGAACGAGGTCGAAGAACACCGAGAGCAGCCGGTAGACCAGGTCGAAGATCTCGAGCTCGCTGAGCGGGCGGTTGAGCGTCGCCGTCTGCTGGGAGAGGTCTGGCTGCTGCACCGAGCGATAGATGATCGCAACGATCGCGTAGACGGCCGACGAGGCGAGCGAGAGCAGCAGCACGATCGCGATCTCGGCCGCGATCCTCCGGCGGGACGGCGTTGGATGCTGCGCCGCCTGATTCTGGAAGACCTCAACTGGGGAACTCACCGGTTTGTCCCCCAAAACGCCGTCATCCCTTTGGTGGATATCGACAAGAGGGGTGTTGGCACGAATCGATAGTACGCCGCGACACGCGGAGGATCGTGTGCACGGCCTCCCGAGTTGCGCACGATTCGTGCAAATCGCAGCGTTTTTGCGCAGTTTTTGGCCATCACGCGCAATGATCGTCCGAATTCGTTACCAATGCGTAACGTTTCGGCGTACGGTTTTGAAACGGCGTTGTCCCCTATTTAGGGTTCTAACAACCAGCGCTGCCGCGCGCCCATCACGCCCGCGACCGCTACAAGGCAAGTAGGAGGAAAATTGAGAATTTCCAGAATCGGCGCAGTCACGGGGGGCCTGGCACTTGCCACAGCACTCGTGCTCACGGGTTGCGCCACTGACGCTCCCGAAGAGGGCAACGGCGGAGGCAACTCCGACGCGATCATCCTCGTCAACGGCGTGGAGCCGGGCGGACCACTGATCCCCACGAACATCAACGAGACCGGTGGCGGAAAGGTCATCGACAACCTCTTCGCCGGCCTCGTCTACTACGACGCCGACGGCAAGGCGATCAACGAGCTCGCCGAGTCCATCGAGACCGACGACGCGCAGAACTACACCATCACCGTCAAGAAGGGGTGGAAGTTCACCAACGGCGAGGATGTCACCGCTGAGTCCTTCGTCAACGCGTGGAAGTACGGCGCTCTCGCCAGCAACGCGCAGCTGAACAGCTACTTCTTCGAGAACATCAAGGGCTTCAGCTACGACGAGGACACCGAGCTCGAGGGCCTGCAGGTCACCGGCGACTACGAGTTCACCGTCGAGCTCAACGCTCCTCAGGCGGACTACCCGCTGAGCCTCGGCTACTCGGCGTTCTTCCCGCTGCCCTCGGTCGCCTACGACGACCTCGAGGCCTTCGGTGAGAACCCGATCGGCAACGGCCCGTACAAGCTGGCCAGCGAGGGTGCATGGCAGCACGACGTGCAGATCGACCTGGTCGTGAACGAGGACTACGAGGGCGGCCGCAAGCCGGCCAACGGCGGAATCTCGATCATCTTCTACGCGTCGATCGACTCGGCCTACGCCGACCTCCTCGGTGGCAACCTCGACGTGATCGACGAGATCCCCGCGATCTCGCTCCTCACCTACAAGGATGACCTCGGCGACCGCGCGATCAGCCAGCCTGCCGCGATCTTCCAGTCGTTCACCATCCCGGACCGCCTCGCGCACTTCGCCGGGGAAGAGGGCAAGCTGCGTCGCGCAGCCATCTCGATGTCGATCAACCGTGACGAGATCACCGACGTGATCTTCAGCGGCACCCGCACGCCGGCCACCGACTTCACGTCGCCGGTCATCGACGGATGGTCTGACTCGGTTCCCGGCTCTGAGGTGCTCGCCTACAACCCGGAGGAGGCAGTCAAGCTCTGGGCAGAGGCCGACGCCATCAGCCCGTGGAGCGGCGCGTTCCAGATTGGCTACAACGCCGACTCGTCCCACAAGGACTGGGTTGACGCCGTGACCAACAGCATCAAGAACACCCTCGGCATCGAGGCGTCTGGTGCACCGTTCCCGACGTTCTCGGAGTTCCGCTCCGCGATCACCGAGCGCACCATCCAGACCGCGTTCCGCACCGGTTGGCAGGCCGACTACCCGTCGCTGTTCAACTTCCTCGGACCGATCTACGGCACGGGCGCTGGCTCGAACGACGGCGACTACTCGAGCGAGGAGTTCGACTCCCTGCTCGCAAAGGGATCGGGCGCTGACAACACGGAGGACGCCAACAAGTACTTCCAGCAGGCACAGGAAGTCCTGTTCAAGGACCTCCCGGCCATCCCGCTGTGGTACTCCGACGTGCAGGGTGGCTACAGCGAGGCTGTCAGCAACGTTGCAATCGACTGGCACTCCGTGCCGCTGTACTACGCAATCACCAAGGAATAGCTCGAATAGTTCCTTGACCGGTTAGCAGCGTGGGGGGGGGGGGGGTGTCCCCGCCCCCCCCC
>NZ_JBXMIS010000004.1:0-2018 GCF_057073975.1 Conyzicola sp.
AGTGTGGTCGTGGCGGTGGGGGAAAGACGTGCCCCCCGCTCCAAGCTCCAGCGCGCTACTCAACCCGCGAGCTGCTCGGCGAGCGCGATGAGCGCGAGCTCCGAGTGCCGCGGCCCCACGAGGCAGAGTCCGACCGGCGCAGGCAGCAGCGCTCCCGGCTGCGGCACGGAGAGCAGCGGAACCGACAGTGCGGGGCGCCCGGTGATGCCGGCGACAGCCGTCATGCGCAGGGTGCCCTGCCGGGTGCGCTCGATGAGCTCGGACCCCGCCGTGATGGCGGGGGCAGCAGAGGAGGCCGACGGCACGAGCAGCACCCGGTCGCCGAGCAGGGAGTCGAGTCGAAGGGCCAGCTGCAGCATGGTCGCGCGGGCCGCATCCTCCTGCTCCGGGGTTACTCGCGAGGCGAGGGCGAAGCGGGCGGCGACGTCCTCGCCGAGCGCGCCGGGATGCGCCTCGATCCACGCGCCATGGGTGCGCCAGGCCTCGGCCTGCTGCACGGTGCGGAAGGTCTCGAAGAACTCCTGGGAGTCGCCGAGCCCGACCCGGTCGAACCGGTCTCCGACGAGCGCGTCGAAGGCGGCGCGCACGTCGGGCTCTGCCTGCGCCGCGAGCTCCGGGTCGACGACGAAGCCGCCAGTCGGAGCGTGCCCGGTGAGGGTGGCCTCGACGGCGGCGCGCAGCACCGATGGCGACCGGGTGATCCACCCGGGCGCGTCGAAGGTGCGGGCGAGCGGAAGGATGCCAGCGTCGTCGACAGAGCCGTGCGTCGACCGCAGCCCCCACAGCCCCTGGTACGACGCGGGAACCCGGATGCTGCCGGCCGTGTCCGTCGACAGCCCGATCGAGGCCTGGCCGAGGGCAACCGCCGAGGCCGGACCACTCGAGGAGCCGCCGGGCACTCCGCCGACGACGGCCGGGTTGGGTGGCGTTCCGTAGTGCGGGTTGCGGCCGGCGATCGAGTAGGCGAACTCGTCGGTCTGGGCGATTCCCGTGACGCTCGCGCCGGCATCCAGCAGCGCCTGCACGGCGGGAGAGGTGACGGAGGCAGGCTGTGCCTCGGCGAGGAAGGCAGGAACGCCACCGCCGACCGCGAAGCCCGCGACGGAGTACAGGTCTTTCACGGCGACCGTCTCGCCCGCGAGCGGGCCGCCGGCCGCGCCGGCGACGAGCGGGTTGCCCGCGACCCGCCAGACCGCGGGGTTGAGCGCTGGCGTCGGGAGCGAGACGTGCGCGGCACGAACGCGCCAGTCACCGCCCACGCGCATCCAGAGCTGCGACTGCTGGCCGCGACCCCCGGTGGCCGGCTGGGTGATTGCGATGACGAGGGCGGCATCCGGGTCGATCTCGACGACCTCCACGTGCAGGATCTCGCGTGCCGGCGCGCCACCCCGCCCGACGCGGAACGCGCTGATCGCCTCGTGCCCGACGAGGATGCCGGCGGCGTCGCCGCGCAGCGTCGCCGGATCGTCGAGGAAGAGCCGGTCGAGCGTCGGCAGGTCGTTGGCCATGAGAGCCCGCTCGTACTCCCAGAAGGCGTCGGTCACATCACTCAAAGTGGCTCTTCCTGATTCTGGCGTGAACGCCCTTCACCAGATCGACGACCTGGCTGATGTTGAAGTCGGTTGCCGCGCTGAGGTAGGCGTAGGCGTGCGCCTGATCGAGCCCGTAGCGCGCTTGCACGAGCGCGATCGCCGCACGCACGCAGTCCTGCACGGCGAGGTCGAGATCCTCGTTCATTCCGGTCGGCACGAGGAACTCGCTCGTCTCTGCAAGCGGCCCGGCGAGTTGCCCGAACAGGTCGATGGCTGCCGAGTGCGGCACCACCTCGAACCGCAGCGTCGCCCGCAGGCTGGCTTCGAAGGCAGTCAGGGCAACCTCCCCGTCACCCTGGGCGAAGTGCGGGTCGCCAACGTAGGCAAGGGCTCCGGCGACCTGCACCGGCAGGTAGAGCGACGCCCCGACGGTGAGCAGGTTGATGTCGATGTTGCCGCCGTGCGCTCCCGGCGGGATCGAGTTCG
>NZ_JBXMIS010000005.1:0-11621 GCF_057073975.1 Conyzicola sp.
TGGTTCGCCGTGCCGCGCGACGACGCCCCGCCCGCTGCCACCGCCGCCCCGGAGTTCGGCAGCGCATCCATTCCCCAACCGGATGACGCCCAGCCCGCCACCGTCAACTACGTGCACGACGGCGACACCGTCTTCCTCAGCACCCCCGCCGACCCCAACCTCAAGGTGCGCCTGCTGGCAGTCGACACCCCCGAGGTCGGCGACTGCTACGCGGATGACGCAACGGCCTTCACCCGCACCCTCCTGCCCGAGGGCGCGACCGTCTACACCCTCGCCGACGTGTCGCCGCTGGACCAGTACGGCCGCGCCCTGCTTTTCATCTGGACCTCGTCCGGCGAGCTCGTGAACTACTCGCTCGTCGCCGACGGCTACGCCGAGGCCGTCTTCATCGGCCAGAACCGCCGCTACGAGAACGAGTTCGAGGCGGCGGAGGATGCGGCGATGGATGCGGGGGTCGGAGTTTGGGGGGCGTGCTAGGTCAGTCTGCGTCCGGTCGCACGACCCGGATGATGTCGGCCGCGATCACCACCGGCTTGTCGTGCTCCCAGTCATGTCGGGAACGCGACTCTGGAGTCAAACTTCTGGACAAAGTGACCGTTCCCAACTATTTGGAAATCGCTTGCCGAATGAGAAGAGCAAGGCCAGCTACAACCGCGAAGACCTGAGCCCAACCCCACGAGTCGCGGCCCAATTGCCTCAGACGGATGGAATATGGCACTGCAAAATCTGTGGAGACAGGGTCAGTTGCAAGCTGATCGGAGAACCAGGATGCCTTGAGTTCACCCGAGTGCCAACGAACCAGTTGTTCGACCACCCTGGACCGAATGACAATTCGTTCTTTATTTGACTTGCTCAACAGCATGTGTTGGATCTGGCGCTGAAGCCATGGCACGATCGCTCGGTCGTCCCCCGCTAGGTCTAAAAGCAGCCGCGGGGTGAGGAGGGCGTACTCCACTTCACTGTTGTTCCAAACTTGTACGAACGTGGGTCGCAGCAGGTGGCGTATCGAAGCATCAAATGCGTCAAGCACCCTCGTCACCAGGAGGCGACGCACTTCTATTCGGTCCCTACGGCGAGACAGCAATCGGTCCAAAAAGAAGAGCCCAACCGTCACGAAGAGAGTTGCGCCAGTTGTGGCGAACCCAATAGCTAAAACCGTATCCATGTCGCGACGTTACCGAGGAGAGACGTCATTGTGATCTGAGACTCCCCCTCCGCTCGAAATGACCAGATTCGCTCGTCATCAACGTCGTCGACGACTTAGGCGTCGCCTGAGGTGTCTTTCACTCAGCACTTCTTTGGTGTGGGCGAAGTTCACAAGGTTTGGCCGCCATGGGGGATGTCAAAGCGCAAACGGTCTAGCGGATGCCCAGCACCTTTTCGATCGCAGCGCCGTACGCATCACCTTCCGATAACGCAACGTTATTGAAAGCAAATTGGAATCGATCAACCGAAGTCGTGTGCGACCGTTTTTGTACTATCGGAAGCACGCCTGTGAATTCCCCAGGGTCGACGCTGGGGTTCTCGAAGTCGTAGGACAAGAAGGTGATTGTTCCCGCGTTCATTGGGAAGCGAGGCAAAGCCTCTATACCTCCCAGGCGCTCTTCAATCTTGTTGAATACCGGCGCAGGGCAAACGAAGAACAATCCCTTGTTCACTTTCGATTCTCGCTGCAGCACTTGGCCTTTGTAGATCAATTGCGGAATTATCCGCTTGCTGACGTTCTCCCAATTCAGCCCGGCCGTAGTCTTCTCAAGGTTCCTCGGGTCGGACTCCATCCCCGCGATCCCGTTGCGGTAGTTGCCCGTCGTGTCAATCGTTTGTACCTCAACTGCCGTGAACTCGACGAGCTCGCCATCTGCTCCGATGTGAGCGAGGATCCAGTCGATGAAGTAACTGCCACCGCCCTTCTTGCGAGGGAGCGGGAGTTCACCGCCCCACCGACGACCGAAGACTCCCACAACGCTCGTACCCGTGTCTCTCACAATTTGTCGTGCCGACTTCCCCGGCACCAGGTCTAGGCCAGGGCCAAACGCAATATCGCTGACGTCTTGGAGAATTCGATAGCCGTCACCATAGAGCCGGATCGGGCAGCAGATTACGGGATCGCTTCGGGTTGGCTTGATTGAGCAAACTCCAGATATTGTTCCGTCGTTAAGCGTCTTCTCGCACTTGTGGCCAATGAAGGGGCATGTTTTCGAGTCCGCGAGATCGCGCGCATGCTGAGATTGATCCACTGCAGGTCGACCAAAATACTCGAAGACTGTAGATGCCAAGGTTTGCCCTCGTTCTTTGCGTCACACCGCGAGACGCGACTCCGCGTGCTCCTGACTCTGGTCGAGCATATCCATGAGCTTCTGTCCGATTGCAGTCGCCAATAGGGGGGGCACTGCATTGCCGACTTGCGCAAACTGATCCGAAAGCGATCCGGTGAACCTGTAATCGTCGGGAAACGATTGAATTCGTGCCGCTTCGCGGACAGTAAAAGTGCGGTCCTGACCGTAATGGAAATAGGCGCCCCAATGAGGATCGCATTTGGTCAGGATCGTGGAAGACAGACCTTCTGGAAGAGTCCTCCCGTACCGCTTCGTGTGATCGCCTCTGTTCGCGCGTTTCATTCCTTCGGGAAGCAAGTCGATCGGGATGTTTGTCCAGTTGCCGCCGGGGGGTATGTGCGCTAGTCGCTTCTTATTTATTTCCCCTAGCGCAGCCGCGCGGTGGTTGTGGACGCCCGTGGATCGCGAGCGAAGCACTGCCTGGTACTTGTTTGCAGGCTCGCTGGCATAGGGGGATCCATCCGCAACGGCCTGACCACTTTCCAGCGGCGGAAGGTCGCTGAGCGCGTCTTTGATTGTGATGTGCCCTGGGAGATTCAGATCGTCGACAAGTGAAACGAGGTTTCTGCTCCGGTGAGACGAAGTGAAATTGATTCGAGCTGGCGCTCTGTGTCGCGGCGTCGGAAAGACATCGTCGTATTCACGCACGTCATCTCTAAGTCCCACAATGATCGTGCGCCACCGAGTTTGCGGAACTCCATAGTGGGGCGCATAGAGGATTCTGACGTCCGCCACGTACCCCAGCTTGGAGAGCGACGCCAGGATTGCTTCCAATGTCGCGCCGCCTTCAAAACTGACCAATCCCGGCACATTCTCGATCAAGACTGCTTCCGGCTGGAAGGCATCCACAAACTTGAGAAAGTCAAGAAAAAGGTGATTACGCAGGTCAGAAGTACTCCGTGTCGGAGCGTTGACACTAAAACCTTGGCAAGGCGGACCTCCCGCAAGGAGGGAAAGTTCTCGCTTTCTCATCCCAAGTCGCTCGCGTACCGCTTCAGGATCCACATTCCGGATGTCGCGTGAATCCACCCATGTGTCGGGGTGGTTTGCTGAGTACGTCTCCGCGTATTGCGAGACGATCTCGTTTGCGTAGACACTTGTGAATCCAGCAGACTCAAGGCCCAGAGAGAGGCCCCCTGCTCCTGCAAAGAGATCCACCATGCGGCGTTGAGCAGTCATTTGATTCCTTCGGCGTTCTGAATAGCGTAAAACCACCCGGCCACGGCTAGGAGCGGACTCGCCGGACCAGGCATCCCGTCAGGATCCTATTGAATACTAGGGATCAGACATCAGGCTGATTTGTGCGGTCCGTGCAGTCCGGAAGTCTCTCGCTGAGTTTCGATACGGGCGCTTCGCGTCCAACTCAACCCGCCGGGGTGTCGACAGGCTCAACCACCGCGGCCGGAGCAACCGGCGTCCGCGGCATAACCACCGCCGCCACAATCGCCGCCACCCCCACAACAACCACCGCCGCGAACACCAGCCCAGACGCCACCGTGATGGCACCGGGAGCAACCGACCCGGCGAGCGAGCTGTTGAAGATCGCCCCGAAGATCGCCACCCCAACAGCAGACCCGATCGACCGCGCGAACATGTTCGTGCCGGTCACGACGCCGCGCTCGTTCCATGGCACCGAAGACTGCGCCGCGATCATCGACGGGGTCACCGAGGTGCCGAGTCCGAGTCCGATCACGAAGCAGGCGATCGCGACGACGAGCACCGACGGGGTCGAGGCGAACACCGCAACGACAACCGTGCCGAGCAGGGCGATCACCAGCCCGACGATGGCGGTGCGCTTGAAGCCGTAGCGCAGGTACCAGCGACCCGAGATGGATGCCGCGATCGGCCATCCGAGAGTCAATGCCGCCAACGCGAGACCCGCCAGCAACGGCGACGTGCCAATGGAGCCCTCGAGGTAGGTGGGCACGTAGGAGGTGAGCCCGGTGATGAGCGCGCCCGTCGCGAGGCCGATGAGGGAGGTGGTGAGCAGCAGGCGGCGAGAGAAGACCCAGAGCGGCAGCACTGGCTCGGCGGCGCGGCGCTCGACGAGCACGAATGCGAGCAACAGCAGGCCGCCGAGCGAGAAGGCTCCGACCGACTGCCACGAGTTCCACGCCCAGGCCTGGCCGCCCTCGAGCACCGCGAGGATGAGCAGCGAGAGGGAGACGGTCAGCAGGATCGCCCCCGCGTAGTCGATTGTGTGCCTGACCCGCTCGATCTTCTCGTGGAACGAGCGCATGAGTAGAAAGGCCGCGAGCACGCAGAGCGGCACGTTGACGAAGAAGATCCAGCGCCACGCGTCGAGCGCGGCGAAGATGCCGCCGAGCGACGGCCCGACCACCGAGCTCACCGCCCAGACCGAGGCGAGGTAGCCCTGCGTCTTGGCGCGCTCGGCGAGCGTGTAGATGTCGCCAGCGATCGTGATGGCCATCGGCTGGATGGCGCCAGCGCCAAGACCCTGCACGACACGGAACGCGATGAGGGCCGGCATGCTCCACGCGAGTCCGCAGAGAACCGAGCCGAGCAGGAACAGCGCGATGCCGACGAGGATGATCGGCTTGCGCCCCAGCGTGTCAGACAGCTTCGCGTAGACCGGCACCGACACCGCCTGCGCGAGCAGGTAGCTGGAGAACAGCCACGGGAACTGCGAGAAGCCGCCGAGGTCGTCGACGATGGTCGGAACGGCGGTGGCGAGAATGGTCGCGTCGATCGCGATGAGCCCGGTCGTGACCATGAGGGCGAGCAGGATGGGGCCGCGGTCAGAGCGCAGGCCGACGTTCGTAGTCATTGCCTTAAGACAATCAAGTGGGTGCGACATCCATTCCCCGATTTCGATACGGGCGCTTCGCGCGCTACTCAATCCCCAGAACGCCCCTCGTATTGGGGCGGCCCACGATTCGTTGTCTGAACGGGCGCTAGGTACGGTGAGTCCAACCCCCCTGGAGGACCGTGGAACCCGTGGAACGCTACCTTGTGCTTGTCGTCGCCGACACTCTCGAAGACGCCGCTCAGACCAAGTGGCTCATTGCCGAGGCCATGCCAGGCATCGGCGTGCTTACGACCCTGAGCAGCGAGGTCGACCGCACGGCAGCGGCGGTGCAGCCCGACCTCGTCGTGACCGTCACCGACTCGCTCGAGCACTTCGGCGGCATCCACGATGCCCACGCCGGCGTGCCGATCGCCCTGCTCGGAGCCTCAGAGCGCGCCATCGCCAACGGTGCCAGCGCCGTGTTCGCCGATGTTCCCGCCCTTGCCGCGGCACTGCCACGGCTCATGGATGACTTCCGCCTGTCGAAGGCCGGCCAGCGTCGCCAGGTGGTGCTCGCCATCGGCGCGCACCCCGACGACGTCGAGATGGGTGTCGGCGGCATCCTCGCGGCGCACCGTGCGGCCGGTGACAGCGTCACGGTGCTCACCCTCTCTGTCGGCCACCGCCCCGGCGGTGCGGAGGTCGCCCGCAGCGAGGGCGAGGCAGCGGCTGCCGTCATCGGCGCGACGCTCATCAGCGAGAGCAGCACAGAGCTGTCGGATTCCATTGAGCCGATCATCGAGAACGTCGTCGACACCCTGCGCCCCACCATCGTCTACACGCACAGCGCCTCAGACCGCCGCCCAGAGCACCGCCTCGTGCACCAGGCCACCATCGCCGCCAGCCTCGGCGTGCCGACGGTCGCCTGCTACCACGGCACCACGGGCTCGACCGACTTCACCCCGAGCGAGTTCGTGACGATCGACGCCTTCGTGGACGACAAGCTCGCGATGCTCGCGTGCTTCGCCGCCGGCCAGGAGCGCCCGCCCTACCTTGAGCCCGGCTTCGTGCTCTCGACCGCGCGCTACTGGTCGCAGTACGGACTCGGCGTGCACGTCGAGCCCCTCGAGGTCGTGCGCAAGTCGGCACTGGCACCCGTCACCCGGGCCGCGGTCACCGCCGTCTGAGACACTGAAGGGTGCTCTCACCCGACCTCCCGTTCGTGTCGTGGCTGCTCGTCGGGGTCTTCATCGGCGTGACGGTGCTGCTTGCCGTGCGGGCGAGCCGCAAAGACCGCCGGGAGTATCAGCGCTTCAAGCGCTACCGCTCGACGGTGCGCCGCCAGGCGATGTTCCGCACGTGGCTGCGTGAGTCGTTCCTCGTCTTCGGCGGACTCGCCGTCGGCATCCTGCTGCTGGTCTGGCAGTTCGTTCCGCTGCTGCTCGCCGACGTCAACGCCCTCCCCCTCGTGCGCGGTGCGCGGAACGCATTCATGGATGCCGGGGCCGTCGCCTACATCATCACGGCGCTGCTGGTCGTCGCCCTCGTCGTCGTGCCGATCCTGCTGCTCTTCTTCGTGAAGCCCGACGACGGCGAGGATCTGCCGTCCCTCGGCGACATCCAGGCGCTCCTGCCGCGCAACCGCGCGGAGGTGCGGCTCGGAGCACTGCTCTCGCTCAACGCCGGCCTGGTCGAGGAGCTGCTTTTTCGCCTCGCCATGCCCGCACTGCTCTACGGCGCCTTCGGCAGCGCGCTCTTCGCACTCATCGCGTCGGTGCTGCTCTTCGGCGGGCTGCACGCCTACCAGGGCGCTAAGGGCATCGTGGCGACCGCGCTCATCGGGGCGCTGCTGATGGTGCTCTACGTCGCGACGGGCAGCATCCTCGTGGCGATCGTCGCGCACACGCTGATCAACCTTCGGTCGTTCGTGGCGATACCGCTGATCGTGCTGAAGGTGCCTCGCTAGTAGGTGTGGTCTTTTCCGCTCGGCCACCGCGTCTCGACGAGCGTGAGGATCACCATGACGGAGTTCGCGGGTTCCGCCTGTGCACTCGGCGCCAACAGGACCGGTCGACAGGACGCAGTGTCCCGTCGAGCGGTGTGTCCTGTCGAGCGGTGTGTCCTGTCGGGCGGTGTGTCCTGTCGAGCGGTCCTGTTGTGGCCGAGTGTGTTCCGGCGAACTGGCTCACCGCGCCCTGACGGCGGGATCGGCAGGGTGGTTCGAAACGCCGCGATGCGGCTACTCGACCCGCACGGGCTGAGTGCTACTCCTCAGACGCCTGGAACCACGGCGGGTACACCGACACCTTGGTGCGCAGCTCTGTCAGAGAGAGCATCTCGCGCACGCGATCCTGCGTCTGGTTGTTTGCCACGGCGATGAGCTGCACGGCACCAAGGGGCAGCGAGTCGAGGCCGCGAGTGGCCCCGAGCGAGGTCACGAGCACCACGTGGTCGCGGATGTTGGCCGCGCGACGGCGCTCGCTCCACGCGAGCTCCTCTGGGCCGTGGAAGTAGATCGGATCCTCGACGTAGCCCGCGGCGAGCACGTCGCCGAAGTCGTCGAGGGTGAGCACCACGTGCAGGCGCTGCGAGTCGCTCTGGATGAGCGTCTTCTTCACCGGGGCTGCCGCGGCCCGCGGGGTGCGAACCTTGGGTGCCGCGGGAGGGGCGACCGGCGTCTTCTTTGGCGAACAGGCGTCGCACATCGCAAGTTCAAGTCCATGGATGCATTCGCTCATGCGGCTGCCTCGTCTGCTTTCTCGAGACCCAGTGCGACGAGAACGCCGCGGGTCCAGGTGATGAGATCGCCGTCCGAAAGATTCTGCGGCATCGGGATCGATATGGAGGTCGTCTGCGCAAAGTAGCGCGACGCCGGGTACATGCGCTGCATGCGCACCTGGATGGAGTCGGGCAGCTCCGCCGGCGCGATGCGCAGGTTGCTGCCCATGGTGACGACCTCGCTGAGGCCGGCCTTCGTCGCCATCCTGCGCAGTCGCGAGACGGCGACGAGGTTGACGACCTGGTCGGGCGGGTCGCCGTAGCGGTCGGTGAGCTCGTCGAGCACCTGGCTGATCTGCTCCGGTGAGGACGAGGGCGAGGATGCCGTCGACAGCTTCTGGTACGCCTCCAACCGCAGGCGCTCACTCTCGACGTACTCCTCTGGGATGTGCGCATCGACGGGCAGCTCGAGCCGCAGCTCCGTCTGCCCCTCGGCCACGTCGCCGCGGAAGGCCGAGACGGCCTCGCCGATCATGCGAAGGTAGAGGTCGAAGCCGACGCCGGCGATGTGACCGGACTGCTCGCCGCCGAGCAGGTTGCCCGCACCGCGGATCTCGAGGTCTTTGAGCGCGATCTGCATGCCGCCGCCGAGCTCGTTGTTCGCCGCGATGGTCGCGAGCCGGTCGTGGGCGGTCTCCGACAGCGGCTTCGTCTCGTCGTAGAGGAAGTAGGCGTAGGCACGCTCGCGCCCTCTGCCAACCCGGCCGCGGATCTGGTGCAGCTGCGACAGGCCGTACTTGTCGGCGCGGTCGATGATGAGCGTGTTCGCGTTGGCGATGTCGATGCCGGTCTCGATGATCGTGGTCGAGACGAGCACGTCGAACTTGCGCTCCCAGAAGTCGACCATGACCTGCTCGAGCACGCCCTCCGGCAGCTGGCCGTGGGCAACGGCGACGCGCGCCTCTGGCACGAGCTCGGCGATGTGCGCGGCGACCCGGTTGATCGAGCTCACCCGGTTGTGCACATAGAAGACCTGCCCCTCGCGCAGCAGCTCGCGGCGCACCGCCGCGATCACCTGCCGATCAGAGTAGGGGCCGACGAAGGTGAGGATGGGGTGCCGGTCTTCTGGAGGCGTCGCAAGAGTCGACATCTCGCGGATGCCGGTCACCGCCATCTCGAGCGTGCGCGGAATAGGGGTGGCCGACATGGCGAGGATGTCGACGTTGGTCTTGAGCTTCTTGAGGGCGTCCTTGTGCTCGACGCCGAATCGCTGCTCCTCGTCGATGATGACGAGCCCGAGGTCTTTGAAGCTGACGTTGGCCGAGAGCAGGCGGTGCGTCCCGATGACGACGTCGACCGTGCCGTCGGCCATGCCCTCGAGAGTCTCCTTCGACTCCTTGTCGGTCTGGAACCGGGACAGCGCACGCAGGTGCACGGGGAACCCGGCGAAGCGCTCTGCGAAGGTCTCCATGTGCTGGCGCACCAGGAGTGTGGTCGGAACGATCATCGCGACCTGCTTGCCGTCCTGCACGGCCTTGAAGGCGGCGCGCACCGCGACCTCGGTCTTGCCGTAGCCGACGTCGCCAGAGAGCAGGCGGTCCATCGGGATCGGCCGCTCCATGTCGGCCTTGACCTCCTCGATGGTCGTCAGCTGGTCGTGCGTCTCTGCGAACGGGAAGGCGTCTTCGAGCTCGCGCTGCCATGGGGTGTCTGGAGCGAACGCGTGGCCCTTCGACGCCATGCGCGCGCTGTAGAGCTTGACGAGCTCGACCGCGATGTCGCGAACGGCCTTGCGGGCCTTGCCCTTCGCGGCTGCCCAGTCGCTGCCGCCCATCTTGCTCAGGGTCGGTGCCTCGCCGCCGACATAGCGGCTGAGCAGGTCGAGCTGGTCGGTCGGCACAAAGAGCTTGTCGCCGGGAAGCCCGCGCTTGTTCGGCAGGTACTCGATCACGAGAAACTCGCGCTGGCGCTTGACCGCGTTGCGGCCACCGCTCGAGACCTCGCGCTGCACGAGCTCGACGAACTTGCCGATGCCGTGGGTCTGGTGCACGACGAAGTCGCCCTGCTTGAGCTGCAGCGGGTCGACGACGTTCTTTCTGCGTGAGGCCAGCTTCTTCGGCTGCCGCGAGTCGTAGCCGACGGCACGGCCGAAGAACTCCGACTCGCTGAGCAGGGCGAGCTTGACGTCCTCCTGCTCGAAGCCCTGCTCGACCGATGCCTTCACGAGGTAGGCGACGCCGGGCTCTGCATCGGCCGGGAACGCGTCGACGATGCGGGCGGCGAGCCCCTCCCCCGCGAGCACGTCAGACGCGCGCTCGACGAGACCGGATCCCTTGGCGGCGATCGCGACCCGCCACCCGTTGTGCAGGCGGTCGGCTACGTGCCCGAGGGCGCCATCCGGTTGCCCCGCGAACGACGGAACGGCACCCGCGTTGACGCGGAAGACGTCGTCGTCGTTGGCGTCGAAGGCGCTGAAGGTCCACCATGGGCGGCTGCCCGCCGCACGCCGGAGCGCCGACATCGAGAGGAACTCGCCCGCGTCGAGGTCGATCGGTGCCTCGGCTCCTGCGGTCGCCGCGTTCCAGGCAGCGGAGAGGAACTCCTTGTTGGTCTCGACGAGGGAGAGCGCGCGGTCGGCCACCCGCTCTGGCGAGAGCACGGCGATGGCCGCGTCGGCGGGAAGGTAGTGGGTGATCGGCACGAGCTTGTCGAGCAGGGCGGGGGCCAGCGACTCCATGCCCTCGACCGGGATGCCCTCGGCGATCTTGGCGAGCATGCCCGACAGCGACGGAAACTCGTGCTGCATCTCGGCGGCCCGCTGGCGAACGGATGGGCTGAGCAGCAGCTCGCGGCTCGGCGGCAGCTCGACCGATGCAACGTCGCCGGGCAGTGAGCGCTGGTCGGCGACGGAGAAGCGGCGCAGCTGCTCCAGCTCGTCACCGAAGAAGTCGACGCGAACCGGGTGGTCGTCGGTCGGAGGGAAGACGTCGAGGATTCCGCCGCGCACCGCGTACTCCCCACGACGGGTCACGAGGTCGACGCGGGAGTAGGCAAGGTCGACGAGCCGGGCAGACAGCGCCGCGAGGTCGTAGCCGCGCCCGCCCTGCGTGAGCACCACCGGCTCGAACTCGACGAGGTTGTCGGCGAGCGGCTGCAGCGCGGCCCGCACGGATGCGACCACGACGAGGGTGCCCTCGGTGTGCGAGGCGAGACGACGAAGCGCGAAGGCGCGCTTGCCGACTGTTTCTGCCGACGGCGACAGCCGCTCGTGCGGCAGGGTCTCCCACGATGGGAAGTCGAGGATCTCGGCGCCGGGAAGGTAGCACTCGAGGGCCGAGCGCAGCGCCTCTGACTCCCGGCCCGTCGCGACGACGGCGAAGAGCACGCGCGGGGATGGTCGTTTCGCCAGCAGACCGGCCAGCAGTGGGGCGCGCAACCCGTCGACAAGAGAGAAGTCGGCGGCGCGATCGGCGTTGGAGAGGGCGGCGGAGACGTCGCGGGCGTGCGAAAGCCCGGTGATTAACTGCTCGAGTGCCACTCGGTAGAGCTTACGCTCAGCCCGCGACATCCACGCTCTCGCGCAGACCGTGCGACGCCGACGGGTATCGGGGTCGCCAGCCGAGGTCGCGCTTGGCGCTCGTCATCGACAACCGCATCGACGTGCGGGTGATGATCTCTGCCGCGAAGGGAGCGCTGGCGCGCAGTGCCCACGACGGAAGCCCGACGGGAAAGCGGCGGCCCTCGGCGATGGCCTGCGAGCGCTGCAGCTCCCGCCAGCTCAGCGGCTGGTCGTCGGCGATGTTGTAGGCGGCGCCGCG
>NZ_JBXMIS010000006.1:0-13804 GCF_057073975.1 Conyzicola sp.
TGTTCCTGTTCCACGGGCGAGACGACGAGATCGTGCCAGTGCAGCACCTCGAGCTCTTCGCGAAGGCGTTCCCTGCCGCGACGGCGAGGGTGGTCGACGGGGTGGGGCACGACCTCGGCAACGACGCGTCAGTGGTCGCGCGGGGCATCCGGTCGATCGCCTAGCGCGGCCGACCCGTCACCAGCCGGTATGCAGCAGGTGCTGCACCACGATCGCGAACACGACCTGGGCTGCGAACCCATACCGACGCCAGCGAACGTCGAGCAGGCCCGTCGCCACGAGCAGCCACGGCACGAAGGGCAGCCAGATGCGCTCGACCTCGGCCTTGCTCATGCCGGAGACGTCGGCGATGGCGACCGTGGCAATGGCGGCGACGGTGAGCAGCACGACGGGTCGGGACATGATCGTTCGCAGCGGTCTCGAGTCGCGGACGGCCGTGGCCACGGAGGCGCCGACGAGCGGGCCGGCACTGAACACCAGAGCGGCAAGGTTTCCCCAGATCCAGTACCAGTAGGGGCGGCTGCTCGCGATGCCGTCCCAGTAGCGCTCGACGAGCACGGGGTACGCCTCCCACCAGGCGAAGCCGGCGAGCGCGAAGGCAGCGACGACGGCGACCGCGGCGACCGCGGCGAACGGCAGCGGCGCCCAGTTGCGGGCAATGACGAGGATCGCGACGGCGAGCACCCCGAGCAGCGGAAGGCCGTAGGACAGCATGACGCAGTACCCGAGAAGCAGCCCGGCTGCGATGCTCCATCCGGCAATCGCGACCCGCCGCGACGAGGTCGCGGCCACCGCGAGACAGCACAGCCCCCACGCGGCCACCGCGCCGAAGACCGCGTCGGCCGATACCGCCATCCAGATCGCAGCCGGTCCCATGACGAGGAACGGCGCTGCCGCCCTGGCGAATTGCTCGCTCGCCAGACGGCGAACGGTCAGGAGCACGGCCACCGGTGTCGTCGCCGCGATGACGATGACGGCGAGGCCGGCGCACAGCCCGCTGCCGAGCCCGAGTTTCACGAGCCCGACGAAGAACAGCAGCGCGCCCGCGGGATGGCCGGCGATGTGCACTGGCCAGTTGTCGACCGAGTCGAGGGGAATGCGCGAGACGTACTCGTGGAACGTGGCGCTGACATCCGTCACGCTGCGAGCTGTTCGCAGGTACTCGTACTGGGTGTCGAGGATGTGGCCGATGCCGTTGAGTCCGTCAACGGTCGCGAGACTGAGCATCCACGCGAGCGCGACGAGGAAGCTGCCGATGAGCAGCCAGCGCCACCGCACACCGAGGGCCAGTCGCGGGGCGAACACGATCGCGAGGGCGGCGAGCACAAGGGTGGGAACCGTGCCGGGACCGACCCGCGGAGCCCATTCGGCGTGCAACGGGGGAAACCACCGAACGTAGACGTTCTGCCCGAAGAGCACGGGAACGAGCATCGCGAGGATGACCAGCCCAACCGCGACGGCCACACCGATCCACGGTGTCCGCGGCCGGCGATCGATCACCGGGTGCACGCGAACTCCGCGAAGACGCGTCCGCCCCGCTCCCACTGCTGCACGAGACGCAGTCCAGCGATCGTGGCGTATCGCACGAGTCCTTCGATTCCCACTTCGGCCCAGGGGAACGGCAGGCTCGACCTGCCGAGGTCGTCGACGACGACGGCGTCGAACACCCGATCGCGGCTCGAGTCGGGGTGCGCCTCGACGAGCACCCTGCCCTCCGTGTCGCCGAGCACGAGCTCGGCACACCGGGCCAGGAGCGCCGCAGGATCGCCGCCGATGCCGATATTGCCATCGATGATGAGCGCGGTGCCCCACGTTCCCTCGGCGGGAAGAGTCTGGAAGATCGACCGGCAGAGCACAGGCAGACCGTGCTCCTGGGCGATGCGCACCGCGACACCAGAAGCGTCGATGCCGAGAGCGAGGTGGCCACCGAGGATGGCGGCCCGCACGAGGCGGCCGGGGCCGCACCCGAGGTCGAGAACGGGGCCGTGGGCGTGCGTGAGGGCATGTGCGTCGTGCTCGTCGGCATCCGCGAGGAACTTCGACACGTCGAGCCTAACCGGGTCGCTCGCGCTGTCCTGCTCGACGAGGTGCAGCACGCGATCGGAGTCGCGAAGCGCGAGGTCGTATGGCTCCTTGGCGCCGCTGCCGAAGAACCGGCGGGGCGGGGAGGGAGCGGAGGCGGTCACGGTCTCGACTCTAGGCAGGCGAGGTGTGGTTGTCGCCGGTAGAGATCTTACGAAACGCACACGACCGGGGCGCGGAGTGCGCAATGGCTGTGCAACAACACCTGACGAACCTACTGTGGGGACTGTGAGCACACCTCTGCCCGTTGCGCGGCGCAACAGCGACCTGGCCGATCGGCGCGTGCTCATCGTCGAGGATGACCCGACGGTGCTCGAGGTCGCGACCACCTATCTGCAGGCGGCAGGGTTCATCGTCGACACCGCGACCGACGGGTTCGCCGCTATCGACGCGGCGGCGCGCCTGTCTCCCGACCTCATCCTGCTCGATCGGATGCTGCCCGGCATCGACGGAACAGACGTCTGCCGCCGCATTCGCGCCTCGAGCAGCGTTCCCATTATCCTGCTCACGGCGCTCGGGTCGACGGAGGATCGCATCGACGGCTTGGAGGCTGGCGCCGACGACTACCTGCCCAAGCCGTTCTCCCCGCGCGAGCTCGTGCTGCGGGTGCAGTCGATCCTGCGGCGCAGCGTCAGCGAGTACGCCCCGGAGCTCGCTTTCGAGTTGGGCGAGTTCGCTCTCGACCCCTCGGCACGGGTCATCACCAAGAACGGCGCAGAGCTGGCGCTCTCTACTCGCGAATACGAGCTGTTCTCCTTCTTCCTCAAGCACCCCCGTCGGGCCTTCAGCCGCGAGGAGCTCCTTCGCTCGGTGTGGCACTGGGAGTTCGGCGACCTGTCGACGGTCACTGTCACCGTTCGCCGGGTGCGCGAGAAGATCGAGCGCGACCCCACCACCCCCGAGATCCTCTCGACGGTCTGGGGGGTCGGCTACCGACTCAACATCGAGGTGCCCCAGTGATCTCCTTCTACGATCTGGCTGTCATCGCCGCCATCTCCCTGGGCTGCGCACTGGTAATCGGAGCACTCGGCCTGCTCGTGCTGCGACTGGCGCGACGATCGTCGATGCTCATGCAGCTCATCGTGATCGTGCTCGCCGCGATCCTCTCGGTCGCCGCGGGCATGGTCGCTGTAGCCCAGGCGATGTACATCTCCGCGCACGACCTCGTCGTGACCGTGTGGGTCGCTGGTGTATCCGCACTCGTGTCACTGGCGATCGCCGCCATCCTCGGTCGCACCTTCACCCGCAGCAGCAACCGGGTGCGCCTTCTTGCTCAGGCGCTCGGCGAGGGAAAGCGCATCGACACGGATGCCGCACCGCACGGCACCGGCGAACTCGGCGCCCTGGCGAGCGAGCTGGCTCTCACCAGCCGCAAGCTCGCCGAGGCGCGTGACGAGGTCGCCACCATCGATGCCTCCCGCCGCGAGCTCGTCGCCTGGATCTCCCACGACCTCCGCACGCCGCTGGCCGGCCTGCGCGCAATGGCCGAGGCGCTCGAAGACGAGCTTGCCGAGGACCCACAGCGCTTCCACCGGCAGATGAGGTCGCAGGTCGACCGGCTCTCGGTGATGGTCGACGACCTGTTCGAGCTCTCGAAGATCCACTCCGGAACTCTGTCGCTGAGCATGGAGCCCGTCTCGCTCTACGACCTCGTGAGCGACGCGGTCGCCGAGCTGGGCGCGCTCGCGACCTCCCGGTCCATCCGGCTCATCGAGACCGGGGGATCCGACCACACGATCGTCGGCGACCCGCGTGAGCTCGCACGGGTCATCGGCAACCTGCTCATCAACGCCATCGAGCACTCGCCCTCCGGAAGCCAGATCTCGGTGAGCACGTCGCGGGCGGACAACGGCGACGTGGTGCTCACCGTGGAGGACTCCGGCGGGGGAATTCCGGAGAAGGACCTCGCCAAGGTCTTCGATGCGGGGTGGAAGGCGACCTCCGCGCGCACGCCGGAGCAGGTGTGGGGGCGCTCCCCGGGCGCCGGCCTCGGGCTCGCGATCGTGCAGGGCATCGTCGAGGCACACTCCGGCGGAATCAGTGTGCAGAACATCCCGGGCGGCTGCCGGTTCGACGTGCGGCTGCCCAGCGTCGCCTCCTAGGCGGCAACTGTCTCCGGGTCGTCACATTTCCCCGGGCGGGTCGCCGTGCACGGCGTCCTAGATTGGCAGTCGACGGGAGGTTTCGCGTGTACGTTCTGAAGTGGCGAATCCATCGCCTGCTGCATCAGGCGCGGCACAGTCTCGCCGCCCCGTCGCGCAATCCGCGCATGGCCGTCGTTATCGGGCGGCTGCTCGCTGCCGCCTTCCTTCTGTGCTTCGGCACGGGGCTGTTCAGCCACTTCCTGCAGGACCCGGCGCCGTGGATGGTGTTCTCGACCCGACCGATCTGGCTCTACCAGGTGACCCAGGGCATCCACATCACCTCGGGTATCGCCGCGTTCCCCCTGCTGTTCGCGAAGCTGTACACCGTCTTCCCTGAGCTGTTCCAGTCGCCGCCGGTGCGGTCGTTCGCCCACTTTCTCGAGCGGGCATCCATCGCCCTGTTCGTCGCGGCGTCGCTCGTCGAGATCACCATCGGGCTGCTCAACACCTACCAGTTCTACGCGCTCTTTCCGTTCTCGTTCCGGCACACCCACTTCGTGCTCTCATTCGTGGTTGTCGGGTCGCTCGCCATCCACATCGGCGTCAAGCTCGGCACCATCACCAGATACTGGCGCCGCAGCGACGCGTACGACGCCGAGGGCGACCTCGTCATCCACGAACCGGATGCCGATGCCGAGCTCGAGGTGTTCGACGAGTACCGGCGACTGACCGGCAAGCATCAGTCGGCCGGGGTGACCGGTCGCATCGCGGCGTGGATCGACAGCGATCCGGGTGCGCGTCCGTCGAGGGAGCGCACGCAACTCAGTCGGCGCGGATTCCTCGCCACAACGGGTGTCGCCGTCGCCGCTCTCGTCTCCCTCACGGCAGGGCAGTCGTTCCGCGTGCTCGACGGGGTCAACGTCTTCGGTGCGCGCAAGAACGACGTCGGCCCGCAGGGGCTGCCGGTGAACCGCACCGCCAGGGCGGCCGATGTCGAGCAGAGCGCGACCGCGGCCGACTGGCGCCTGACCGTCGTCAACGGGGTGACCGAGCGCAGCCTCGACTACGCCGAGCTGCGGGCGCTGCCGCAGCACGAGGCCGTGCTGCCCATCGCGTGCGTCGAGGGCTGGAGCCAATATGCGAGCTGGCGGGGGGTGCGGGTCAAAGACCTGCTTAGCCTCGTTGGCGCTCGCGATGACGCCGACATTCGTGTCATCAGCCTGCAGACGAACAGCATGTACGGCAGAACGAGCATGCAGTCCGAGTTCGTGCAAGACGACCTCACGCTCGTCGCGCTCGAGGTCGACGGGCAGACTCTCGATCTCGACCACGGGTACCCCGCCCGCATCATCGCCCCGGCCCGACCCGGGGTGCTGCAGACCAAGTGGCTCAGCCGGCTGGAGGTGGTCTGATGACGGCGATCCAGCGCTGGCAGGTCGCACTCATCGCGACGGGGGTGGTGCTGCTTCTCGTCGCCGCCGGAGCGCTGCTCTCAGAGGTTCCTCCGAACCGGTATCCCGGCATCGCCGTGTGGCTGCTCGGTGCCCTCGTCATCCACGACGGGATCGGGGCGATCGGCGTCGCGGCCGCGAGCATTCTGCTGCGGCGCGTCACGCGTATCCCATTCGCCGTCGTCGTGATCGTGCGGAGCGCCGCTGCCATCGCCGTCATCGTCACGGTGGTGGTTCTTCCCGAGATCGTGAAGAAGGCGGTCGGCACGGCCAACCCGAGCATCCTCCCCCTCGACTACGCGGCGAACCTGCTGGCCTTCTACGCCGGGCTGGCTGTGGTCACCGCGGCGGTAAGCGGAGCGTATCTCGTGGCGGCGCGAGTTCACCGAGATCGCGAAGCAGCCGCGCGAACCGAGTAGCCGGGGCCAGCGCGGCCACTGTGCGGGCATCGTCGATGGTGTCGACGTCGTCGAGGGCAGCCAGCATCCCAACCGTCAGTCCGGCAGATCGAAGCCGCTCCAGCTGGATGCCGCCGGTGCGGTCGGTCGACATCGGCACGCCACGAATGAGGTCGCCCCGCGGCTCGCGCAAGCCGAGTGCCCAGAATCCGCCGTCGGTCGCCGGACCGAACCACGCGTCGACCTCCCACGTCGCGAAGGCCGGTGCGACGTGCTCTGCCGTGACCTGGGGGGTGTCCATGCCGATGAGCAGCATCGGCTCGTTTACCGCGTCGAAGATAGCGGCGAGACGTTCGTCGAGGCCGCCGTTGGTCTGGAGAACCAGCTCGTAGCCATCCGATGCGGCGGGGGCGTTGCTGCCCTCGAACAGCAGGATGCGCCGCGAGGCGGGAACACTCGCCATGGCACGCAGGGTGTCGTCGATCGCAGCCGCCGCGATCTGCGCCGCCTGCTCCAGCGACAGAGGCGGATGCAGCCTGGTCTTAGCCCTGCCCGGCAGCGGTTCCTTCGCGATGACGACGAGCGCGGTCACGAGCGGTCCGCTGCCAGAAGGCGTGACATGTCGCTGATGGCGGTGATGGTTCCGCGCACCGTGCCGGTCACCTTGGAGCGACCGACCCGAGGTGCGTAGGGCACGTCGGTCTCGAGGATGCGCCACCCGGCGCGGTGTGCGCGCAGCACCATCTCGAGGGGATAGCCGCTGCGTCGGTCCTGCAGATCGAGTGCGAGGAGCCCCTCGCGTCGGGCCGCGCGCATCGGCCCGAGGTCGTGCAGCCGGAGGCCGGTAGCTCGGCGCATGAGGGTCGACAGTCCGCGGTTCGCCAGGCGCGCGTGCAGCGGCCACGCGCTCGCCCGTGTCGGACGACGTCGGCCGAGCACGAGGTCGGCGGAGCCGTCGACGACGAGGCCGACAATGCGTGGCAGGTCTGCTGGGTCCATCGACGAGTCGGCGTCGCAGAACGCGACGACGGGTGCGGTCGCGGCGAGGAGGCCAGCGTGCGCGGCGGATCCGAAGCCGCGACGTGGCTCCGTCACAACGGTGGCGCCGAGCCTGCGGGCGACAGCCGCGGAGTCGTCCGTCGACCCGTTGTCGACGACGATGGCGCGGTATCCCTCAGGGAGGCGCGAGAGCACGAAGGGGAGGGCCGCTGCCTCATTGAGGCACGGCAGCACTACGTCGACCGTCGCAGTCACCGCACGGCCTCCCTCAGCGGGGCGGTGCGAAACTCCCGCATGCCGTCGTCGAACGAGACGGCAGGTGCCCAGCCGAGCTCGTCGCGCAGTCGCTGCGAGGACGCGGTGATGTGCCGCACGTCGCCGAGGCGGTACTCACCGGTGATGAGTGGCGGTACGTCGCTGAGCGCGCGGGCCAGGTCGCCGATCGTGCGCACCTCGCCGCTGCCGACGTTGAAGGGGCGGACGGTGCCGGCGGGCTCCGCGCCCGTCCAGCGCAGCGCGGCCAGGTTCGCCGATGCCACGTCGCGAACGTGAACGAAGTCGCGTCGCTGCCCGCCGTCCTCGAAAACCCGTGGCACCTCGCCGCGCTCGAGAGCCGAGCGGAACAGCGAGGCGACGCCGGCATACGGGGTGTTCTGCGGCATGCCCGGGCCGTAGACGTTGTGGTACCTCAGGGCCGCGCTCACCCCGCCTGTCGTCCGCGCCCACGCGCTCGCAAGGTGCTCCTGCGCGAGCTTCGTCGCGGCGTAGACATTGCGGGGGTCGAGGGCCGCGTCCTCGTCGATGAGCTCTGGCACCAGCACGGTGCCGTCATCGTCGCGAGGATCGAAGACGCCGTTGTCGAGGTCCGCGACCCGTCGGGCTGCGGGCCGAGCTGGTCCGTTCGGCCCGGAGTACGCGCCCTCGCCGTAGACGACCATGGAACTAGCCAGTACCAGCCGGCGTACGCCAGCGTCAGCCATGGCTGCCAGCAGCACCGCGGTGCCCAAGTCGTTCGAGCCGACGTAGTCGGGGGCGTCGCGGAAGTCGACGCCGAGGCCGACCTTCGCCGCCTGGTGCACGACCACGTCGACACCGTCGACCGCGCTGCGCACGGCGGTCTCGTCACGCACATCGCCGACGACGAGCTCGCCGCGGTCGGCCGACGAGGCATCACCATGGACGTCGGCCCGCAGGGAATCGAGCACCCGCACCTCGGCACCACTCGCGAGCAGCTGCTGCACGACCGCGCCGCCGATGAAGCCGGCGCCGCCGGTGACGAGCACCCTCACAGCGGCTGCCGCGCGAGAACAGCGTCGATGGCAGATCGCTCGATGAGCTCACGCGGGGTGTAGTCGGCGGGGATTGCCGCGGTGATAGCGGTGACCGCGTCGATGATGCGCGGCTGGGCGTCCCGCAGTCGGGCGAAGACGAGCTCGGCGCTGACGGCCCCGTCCGACGGAGTCGCGTCGTTGTCGGTGACGTAGGCGAGGGTGACGGTGCCGATGCCGAGCTCTGCGGCGAGGGGAACCTCCGGGTACAGCGTCATGTTGACGAGGTGGGCGCCTGCCGCCCGAAACCACTCCGATTCGGCCCGGGTCGAGAACCGCGGACCCTGGATGACGACGACAGTGCCCGAAGCGATCACCTCGTCATCGAGCACGTCGGTGGCGATCGCGCGCAGGGTTGGGCAGAAGGGGTCGGCCGACGCCAGGTGCTGCACGGATCCCTCGTCGAAGAAGGTGTCGTGACGACCTGTGGTGCGATCGATGTACTGGTCGGCCAGCACGAGCGAGCCGACCGGGTGCGCCGGGCTCACCGCGCCGACGGCAGCGGTCGAGACGATCGCCCGCACTCCCACCCGGGCGAGAGCCCAGATGTTCGCCCGGTAGTTGATGAGGTGCGGTGCGACAGAGTGCGTGGAGCCGTGCCGAGGGAGGAAGGCCACCCGCGTCTCACCGAGAGTGCCGAAGGCGAGTTCGACGGGGCCGTAGGGCGTGGCGACGATCGTGGTCTCCTCCGCGCCGGAGAAGAGCTGGTAAAGACCGGATCCGCCGATGACGGCGATAGAGGCGGAGGGCGTCGTCATCCACCCAGTCTCGTCGCTGGTGATCGTGCGGGCGGCGCTGAGTGCACGCTGTCAGTGAATCGTAATTTTGTCACCGTGCCTGCCGCGTCGATGTGAGCCGGTTCGGAACCTTCCGACCTGGCGGTCAGTTTCTCGTCAGAGCCTGTGCCAGCATCACGATGATGCCGCTGGGGCCTCGAACGTAGGTGAGCTTGTAGACATCCTGATAGTTCGCGACGCCGCGCAGCGGGAAGCAGCCGTGCTTCGCGGCGATCGCGAGCGACGCGTCGATGTCGTCGACGGAGAAGGCGACCCGGTGCATCCCGATCTCGTTGGGCAGGGTCGGCTCTGTCTCGATCGCGTCGGGGTGGATGTACTCGAAGAGCTCGAGCTGCCCGTGCCCGTCGGGGGTCTGCAGGATCGCGATCTTGGCGTGGTTGCCATCGAGGTCGACGGCGGTGTCTGCCCACTCGCCACTGATCGTGTCGCGCCCGACGACGGTCAGGCCGAGGTCGGTGAAGAAGGCGATGGCCTCCTCGATGTCGCGTACAGCGATGCCGACGTTCTCGAGCTTGATGGGCATGGTCTCGATGGTACTCAGGGCGACAAGATCAGCCCAGAGACGCATAGACCGCGGGCCGAATGGATGACACGGTCGATTCATGAGCCCGAGAGTTGTTCGCGTACTGGCGGTCGTCGTGGCACTCGCGCTCGGCCTATCCGGGTGTTCACTTTTTCCCTCCCCGCCGGACGGGCTGATCGCAGCGGCCGACGTCTACGCCGCCGAGGTGCGGGCGCTTCCGGGGGTTTCACATGCGGAGGCTCGCGTCACGGCGGTCGATCCGAAGGACAGGCCTGACGAGTGGCGCGTCAACCTCGACGTCACGGCAGCCTCCGCTGACGGGCTCAAGTCTGTTGCCGATGGGGTGTGGAGCATCCAGCCTCCAGCGGGAGCGGTGGCCGATGTCACTCTGCGATTCCCCGAAGCATTGGGAATGGCGCCGGTCTCCCTCGGCGATCCGAGCAGCGCTGTCGCCGACCGCGCCCGAACGTTGCGCGTGCTGCCGTTCGTCGAGTCCGTCGCTATTTCAGGCACAGAGGTCAGCCTTCAGCTGGCCGACGGGACGCGATTGGATGACGCGGCCGCGGCCATTCGCGCGAGTGACGTTCTCGCCTCCGATTCCTACGATTCGGTGCGTGTCGGTTTCTCGATCGATCGAGTGGCCGTAGATGTCTCGTTGGCCGGGCCGTCAGCCGCCGTGATCAGCGAGCTTGAGATCCTCGCGAGTGACCCCGGCGTTCACCGCGTCCGTTCGGTCGAACCGACACAACGGGATCCGCGGCCACGACTATCGGTGCAGTCCTCCGAGCCCGCTCGGGTGAGCGCCACACTGGCAGGGCTACGCGGGGACGACGTCGAGCGGCGGCCGCGGACGGCGTTCGTGGTCGAGGGCGACGCGACCTCGGTCTCGGGATTCGTCGGGCTCCCTCTCGGCACCGCTGAACCAGACGACCTGCCCCTGGCTCTCGACGGAAGGGCGCCCACCAGTCCGTCGGTGCTTGCCGCTCACCTAGCTGCAGATTCCGCAGCGTTGACTGACTTCCTTCTTGCCACTGCCGACGCGTCGAGTGCTCCCGGCTCCCCGGAGGTGCACCTGGTGCCGTGTGCGACCGCAGGCCTCTCGCGAGCGGAGGGCACTCTGTTGTTGAGCGTGTTCGAGGTGGGAGACACGGCCACTCCGGCCTACGACTCGATTACAGCGGTCTGGGAGAGGGGTGGATTCACCCACTCCGATCAGGCGACCGGCACCGCTATCTACACGTCGACCGTCACCCGGGGAGTGGTTCAGGCATCCATCCGCGGAACCACGGAGGGGATTCAGGTCACCGCGTTCACTGGGTGCCGCGGGTAGTCAGCCGCGCGTGCCGCGATCGTGCACGGTCACGAGGTAGCCGTCGAGGTCCTGGAAGACGAAGGTCGTGCCGAAGGGTCCGTCGAACGGGGGCGTGGCGATGACCGCGCCGGATGCGGCGATGGTGTCGTGAAGGGCGGCGGCATCCGGGTCATGCAGCCACAGGGCGACGCCGAGTCCCGCCGGGCCCGCGTCGAGGTCGACGCCAGGGGCCGGCTCGCGCACCGCGAAGGTCGGCTGGGTGTCGAAGACGACGGCGTGCGGCGGCGAGACGGGGGCGCGGGTGAGTCCGACGACGGTCTCGTAGAAGGCGGCGGCCTTCTCGAGGTCGCGTACCTGCAGGGCGATGAAGTCTGGTCCGGTGACGGCCACGGTGGTTCTCCTAATGTCAGTTTCCTTACATACCGCGTATGTCAGAATACTGACATGAGCAACACGTCACCACCGATCGGCTACCTGCTGAAGCAGGCGCAGTCGCTGCTGCACCTGCGAATGGAGGAGGCGCTGAAGCCGCTCGACCTGACGGTGTCGCACTACTCGTGCCTCTTTCACCTGCGACTCGAGCCAGGCATCTCGGCCTCAGAGCTCGCCCGGCGCACCTTCGTCACGCGGCAGTCGATGAACGTGATGCTGCAGCAGCTGGTGGATCGCGGGTTGGTGGTGCGGCCCATCGTCGCCGAGACCGCGCGTGCGTTGCCGGCCGAACTCACCGCCGACGGGTCGCGGGCGCTGGATGAGGCTCAGGTGCTCGTAGACGAGGTCGAGCATTGGATGCTGGCCGGGTTGACGGCGGGGGAGCGCAATGCCCTGGGGAGCGGGCTTGCATCGGTGATTCGGTCGCTTAACGGCTGACCTCGGGGAGCGGGCTTTGCCAGCGCTGGTTTCTTGCCGGGCTTGCAAGGCGGGGTTCTCGTCATTCGATCAACGAGTCCCTGCCCATGCGGGCTCCGGCAGAAATCGACACATCTGTGTCGATTTCTGGCGGAGCCCCCTGTCGGATTCGAACCGACGACCCCCGCTTTACAAGAGCGGTGCTCTGGCCAACTGAGCTAAGGGGGCGAAACCCCTCAATAATAGACGGGATGGATGCCGCCCCGAGATCGCGCAGAGTGCTGCCCCTCGCTGTGGCGGGTGCCGTCTCGTGCGGGCTCGGCATCGCGGTGCAGTCTCGCATCAACGGACAGCTCGGCGCCGAACTGGAGGACGGCTATATCGCAGCCCTCATCTCCTTCGGCAGCGGCCTTGTCATCCTGCTTCTCGGCATGCTGCTCATGAAGAAGGGCCGCGTCGGCATCGGGCGGGTGCGCGACGCGATCACGAGCGGGCAGATTCCGTGGTGGTACACGATCGGCGGGGTCTCTGGGGCGTTCTTCGTGCTGACGCAGGGGCTCGCATCCGCTGCCCTCGGGGTCGCGCTGTTCTCGATCGGCATCGTCTGCGGGCAGACGGTGAGCGGGGTGGTCATCGACCGGATCGGCCTCGGCACCCACGAGCCGCGTGCCATCAACGCGCAGCGCGTCGTCGGCTCGCTGCTCGCGCTCGCGGCGGTGGCGATCGCCGGCTCATCCCAGCTCGGCGGGGGCACGAGCCAGTGGCTGTTCGTGCTGCCGTTCCTCTCCGGGCTCGCGCTGGCCTGGCAGCAGGCGGTCAACGGGCAGATCCGCGTGGTGGCGGGGTCGGTGCTCACCGCGACCTTCGGCAACTTCCTCGTCGGCACCGTGGTGCTGCTCGTCGCCGCGATCGTGCACGCGCTCGTGGTCGGGGTTCCGGAGGCTTTCCCCACCAACCCGGTGCTCTACGCGGGTGGGGCACTCGGCATCGTCTTCATCGCCCTCGGCACGGTCGTCGTCGGCATCACGGGCGTGCTGCTGCTGACGCTCGGCACCATCAGCGGGCAGCTGCTCGGGTCGCTCGTGCTCGACATCGTGGTTCCGGTGGCCGGCCACGGCATCCAGTGGACGACCCTCGTCGGCATCGCCCTCGCCCTCGTCGCCGTCGTGATCGTCGCGACCGCCGGACGCCCTACAAAGACGTCAGGAACCGCGACGCGTTGAACTTGTGCTTCTTCTCTGCCTTGATCTTCTCGATGCCGCCGACGTAGAGCCAGCCGAGCAGCTCCTCATCGGGCCCGAGCTCGTGCATGCGGTGCACGGCGCCGTGGCGGGTGTGCCCGCCGGTGCGCCACATGACGCCCCAGCCCGCCTCATCGAGCAGCAGCGACAGCAGGTGCGCGACGCCAGAGGCCACCGCCTCCTGCTCCCACCGCGGCACCTTGAAGCTCGGCTTGTAGCTTGCGACGACGGCGATGAGCAGGGATGCCCGCAGCGGCTTCGCGGCCAGCTTGGCCGCATCCTTTCCCTCGAGCCCGCTCGCTTCGACGAAGGCTGCGCCGAGGCGCTCGCGGGCGTCGCCACGCAGCTCGATAAGACGCCACGGCTTGAGGTCGCCGTGGTCGGCGACGGTCGCCGCGGCCTCGATGAGGGGCAGCAGCTGCTCGCGGGTCGGTGCGTCAGCCGTCACGCTCGAGCGGGAGCGGCGACGCAGCGCGGCATCGCGCGCGGTCACTCGGCTGGCTCTTCTTTGAACTCCAGCGAGAGGGAGTTCATGCAGTAGCGGTCGCCGGTCGGGGTGCCGAAGCCGTCGTCGAACACGTGGCCGAGGTGCGAGCCGCAGTTAGCGCAGCGCACCTCGGTGCGGGTCATGCCGAGGGTGGTGTCTTCGAGAAGCTCAACCGCATCCGGGTTGATCGACTCGTAGAAGCTCGGCCAGCCGCAGTTGGAGTCGAACTTGGTGCCGCTCTTGAACAGCTCGT
>NZ_JBXMIS010000007.1:0-16597 GCF_057073975.1 Conyzicola sp.
GGTCGGTCGCAGCTCGCTGTCGGGAGTGCTGTCGTCGTTGTGGGCGAAGTCCGCGCTCGTCGCCTCGGCGAAGTCGGGCATCGGAACGTCGACGACCCGGATGTTGCCGGTCGACGGGTGCAGCGGGCTCACCACGGGCTCGACGGCAGCCTCGTCGTCGAACGACGCGGATTCCCGCTCTCCTCGTCGACGTCGAAGGGCGTCGAGCAGGTCTGCCGTCTGATTGGAGTCTGCTCGAAGGGGCTGCTGTGTGCTCGTCGGCGCGAACCGCGAGGGCGACACGGCCTCCTTGAGGTCCTCTGCGACGAATGCACCGCTGTCGAACCTCGACGCGTCGGGCTCAGGCGCCTGCGCGACGGCCCGCAGTCGAGGAACCAGCGCCGTCGGCACGTCGCCCTGCTGGGAGAGGGTCGTCGCCTCGCTGTTGAGCGGGGAGAGGGCGAGCTTGCGCGGGTCGAAGCTCCAACGAGCGTCGTGGTCGATCTGGTCGGATGTGAAGGCGAGCTTGATGACCCAGCCCGTGGCCGGATCCTTCCAGCTGGCCCAGCGCTCGTTGATTGCCCCGATCGCCGACAGACGTGAGCGAATCACCGTGCCGAAGCTCGTTCCACCAGCGACCTGGCCGGTGTCCATTGCGGTGTGCACGGGAACCCCGAGCGCCGAATCCACCATGTGCTCGCGTTCCGCGATGATCGGCCGCTCGTACTTCTCGACGTACTCGACGTCCATACCGGTGACGGACGCGACATCCTCCGCCGACATACCGGAGCGGATCTGGTCTTGAATCTCGCGCGGCGACAGCTTGCGACCGACCGAGTTGTCTGGCGATGTCTGGCGCAGTCGCGACTGCAGCACCTCGTCGATGGGTATGCGGTACCGTTCGCCGTCGTCTGATGCCACAAGGAGTGCGCCGTTCTCCACTCCGATTACCCTGAGATCTTGCATTGAGTCGCCCTCCAGCGCTCTCGATTCGCGTCAAGGATGCCACGCTAAGGGCAGAATTCGGGGAATAGACCGGGCGGGTCGCGGGTTGCACACCCAGCGACGACGACACCTGGCAATGGGTTTGCGAATAGCCAGCCGATCATGCAGACTGTGCGCGCCGATTTCGTTTTCAATAGGCAATCAAGAAGTGGATGGGCATGGCAACCGATTACGACGCTCCCCGTAAGACCGACGACGACGCTGAGTCGATCGAGGCACTGAAGGAGCGCGTTCCTGACAAGACCTCGGGCTCGATCGACGTCGATGACGCCGACAACCCCGGCAGCTTCGAGCTCGAGGGCGGCGACCTCTCCGACCACGACCTCGATGTCGTCGTGCTTCCTCCTCAGGCAGACGAGTTCACCTGCGTGAACTGCTTCCTGGTGAAGCACCGCTCGCAGATCGACCACCAGACCAAGCTTGGTCCGATCTGCGCGGAGTGCGCAGCCTAGACGGCCGTCAGGGCGGCCACGAGTTCCTCTGGCCGCCTCGTCGATACGAGCCAGTACGGCGTGGGGTCGTTCGCATCGTCAAGCTCGATCCTGACGACGGGGGAGACCCAGCCGCGAATGAGCAGCCACGCGCGCGCGTCGAGGCTTCGGCCACGCTGCATCGTCGCGTCCTCGCCGAGGTGGGCCGTCGCTCCAGCCACCACGGAGCGAGGAAGGCGTGCGCGCCCAGCCACGAGCTCGGTGTCGGTGACCTCGATGCGCGGTGACGCGAGCAGGAGCATGAGTACGCATCCCAGATACAGCCCGATAGCCGTCGCGATGCCGGCCGGCACACTGATCGGGAGGAAGACGAGGAAGCTGGCTGGAATCACGAGGGCAGTGGCGATGAACAGCCACGGCGACGGCCATAGCCTCTCGCTGAAGGTGGTCATGGCTCCATTTGACCAGACTTTCGAAGGCCGACGGCTTCTGCACTAGCCTTCTGGGGTGGCAGATAGCGTCGAAGTACTGATCACGGCAGAGACTGTGCCGTCCTATGCGCATCCTGGCGACGCCGGTGCAGACCTCCGGTCCACCGATGCGGTCGTGCTCGAGCCGGGTCAGCGTGCGACGGTTGGCACCGGGGTGTCCATCGCGCTGCCCGACGGCTATGCCGGATTCGTGGTTCCCCGCAGCGGACTTGCGTCGAAGCACGGCATCACCGTGGTGAACAGCCCGGGAACCGTGGATGCCGGCTACCGCGGCGAGATCCGCGTCACCATCCTGAATACAGACAGGTCAGAGGCGTACGCTGTCGCCGTCGGTGATCGGATCGCGCAGCTCATCGTCATGCCCGTGACGCGTGCGACGTTCATTCCCGTCGACACGCTGCCGGGCAGCCATCGTGGTGAGGGCGGCTTCGGCTCGACCGGCTACTCCGACCCCACACCGGATTCACAGAAGGAAGGCAGCGCGTGAGCGACAGCCCATTCGACACAACAGGACCCGTCGAGACGATGGGCGACGCGAAGTCAGCTCCGCCGGACCGCGCGAGTGCTGGTCCCCTCGACGAGAGCGAGGCGAACGCCGTTCGGCCGTATGTCGACCTCGGTGGCGTCAAGATCCTCCCGCGCGCAGACCTCCAGTTGCGACTGGAGGTGGAGGAGGGCAGCAAGCGCGTCGTTGCGGTCGGTCTCGACTACGCCGGCTCGACGCTGCAGGTGCAGCCGTTCGCCGCGCCGCGCAACAGCGGACTGTGGCATGAGATCCGCGCACAGATCATCGACCAGATCCACAAGCAGGGCGGAACGACCCGCGTCGTGACCGGCACCTTCGGCCCGGAGGTTCAGGCGCAGATCCCGGTCTCCGCACCAGGCACCGCAGGCGGCAACCGCCTCGCACGCTTCGTCGGTGTTGACGGCCCGCGCTGGTTCCTTCGCGGCGTTATCGCCGGGGAGGCGATCGTGGATCCCGCGGCCGCGGCCAAGATCGAGGAGCTGTTCCGCAGCATCGTCGTGGTTCGCGGCAGCACGCCGATGCCCCCACGCGACCTCATTCCCCTTCACATGCCGCCGAGTGGTCCGGCCGGAAGCTGATGGCAGAGAAAGAGCCAGACGTCGGCGAGGCCTTCGAGGCGGCGGTTAAGAAGTCGAATCTCGGGAAGGTCTCGACCGACGAGGCGCCAACCGGAACGGCTATCCTGACGGCAATCGGCGGCGTCCGCGGGCTCGTCGAGTCGATCCTTCCGAGCTTCGCCTTCCTCGTGGTGTTCCTCGCCACCGAGGGTCGCCTGCCCGACCAGCAGCAGCTGATGGCCGCCGCCCTTGTGCCGCTCGGCCTAGCCGCGGTTTTCGTCGTCATCCGCATCGTGCAGAAGGCCCCGGTCACCCCGGCGATCACGGGGGCCGTCGGCGTCGGCATCACGGCATTTCTCGCGATCGCGACCAACAATGCCAACAACAACTTCGTGCCGGGCATGCTGCTCAATGCGGCACTCCTGGTCGCGATGGTCGTGAGCCTCGTCATCCGTCGTCCGATCATCGGGTTCGTCGTTGCCGCTCTGCTCGGGGAGCGGGCTGCCGGATGGCGCGAGAAGCGCCGTGCGCGCCGTGTGCTGACCAGCGCGACGTGGCTGTGGGTGGCCCTCTTCGGCATCCGTCTCGCTGTCGAGGTTCCGCTCTACATTGCGGGAGAGACCGCAGCGCTCAGCACCGCCAAGCTCATCCTCGGCGTGCCGTTCTACGCGCTGGTGCTCTGGATCACCTGGATCATTGTGCGGAGCCTCTATCCGCCAGCCGACACGTCGACAGCACAGGCGCCAGCCGACGAGGCGACAGCGGCAGAGTAGCCAGTGGCACCGAAAGTATCTTGACGTCGAGATATATACTTGCAGCGGAGTCCCCTCCCGCAGGGTCTGCTCGTGCACTGCAGGCTTAGGCTTGCCTTGCTGGCAGCGGTGCCTGCTGGCAGCGAGGATTGACCGCGCAGTTCAGAGGGTTCGCAGCAAGGGAGACGGCATCATGTCCGCAATTGACAGCTTCGGATCGAAGCACACGCTCACGCTCGACGGCACAGACTACGAGGTCTTCCGGGTCGACACGGTTCCGGGCCACGAGAAGCTCCCGTTCAGCCTCAAGGTGCTGCTCGAGAACCTGCTTCGCACCGAGGATGGCGCCAACGTCACCAAGGGTCAGATCGAGGCCCTCGGCTCCTGGGTTCCGACCTCGGAGCCCGACACCGAGATCCAGTTCTCTCCCGCCCGCGTCGTCATGCAGGACTTCACCGGCGTGCCGTGCATCGTCGACCTCGCCACCATGCGTGAGGCTGTGGCCTCGCTCGGGGGAGACCCCACCAAGATCAACCCGCTCTCGCCAGCCGAGATGGTCATCGACCACTCCGTCATCGCCGACCTGTTCGGCACGGAGAACGCCCTAGAGCGCAACGTCGAGATCGAGTACGAGCGCAACGGCGAGCGCTACCAGTTCCTGCGCTGGGGCCAGACGGCCTTTGACGACTTCAAGGTCGTTCCGCCGGGAACGGGCATCGTTCACCAGGTGAACATCGAGTACCTGGCGCAGGTGACGTTCACGCGCACCGTCGACGGCATCCTCCGCGCCTACCCCGACACATGCGTCGGCACCGACTCGCACACCACCATGGTCAACGGCCTCGGCGTGCTCGGCTGGGGCGTCGGCGGCATCGAGGCAGAGGCGGCCATGCTCGGCCAGCCCGTCTCCATGCTCATCCCCAAGGTCGTCGGCTTCAAGCTCTCTGGCGCCATCCCGACCGGGGTGACGGCAACGGATGTCGTGCTCACGATCACCCAGATGCTTCGCAAGCACGGGGTCGTCGGCAAGTTCGTCGAGTTCTACGGCGAGGGCGTCGCCCAGGTTCCCCTGGCGAACCGCGCCACCATCGGCAACATGAGCCCGGAGTTCGGCTCGACGGCCGCCATGTTCCCGATCGACGACGTCACCCTCGACTACCTTCGACTCACCGGTCGCAGCGACAAGCAGGTCGCACTCGTCGAGGCCTACTCCAAGCTCCAGAAGCTCTGGCATGACCCGGCGGTCGAGCCGGTGTTCAGCGAGTACATCGAGCTCGACCTCTCGACGGTCGTGCCGTCGATCGCGGGGCCGAAGCGCCCGCAGGACCGCGTCGAGCTGAGCAACGCGAAGAGCCAGTTCGAGATCGACCTCAACGCCTACGCGTCGATGGACCACTCGAAGGTCGACGAGGCCATCGAGGGCACCTTCCCGGCCTCCGACCCGATCGGGCTCACTCCAGAGGATGAGGAGTCGGCCCACGAGGTCGCCCACGTCTCTCACAGCCCCAGCACCGTCTCGCACCCCTCGAAGGTCACCCTCGAAGACGGCACGAAGTTCACGATCGACCACGGCGCCGTCGCGATCGCCGCCATCACGAGCTGCACCAACACCTCCAACCCGAGCGTGATGCTCGCGGCCGGCCTCCTGGCCCGCAACGCGAGCAAGAAGGGCCTGAAGTCCAAGCCGTGGGTCAAGACCACCCTCGCGCCCGGCTCGAAGGTCGTCACCGACTACTACGCCAAGGCCGGCCTCACCGAGTACCTCGAAGACCTCGGCTTCTACACCGTCGGCTACGGCTGCACGACGTGCATCGGCAACTCCGGTCCGCTCATCGACGAGATCTCGGCAGCGGTGAACGAGAACGACCTCGCCGTCACCGCGGTGCTCTCCGGTAACCGCAACTTCGAGGGTCGAATCAACCCCGACGTGAAGATGAACTACCTCGCGAGCCCACCGCTCGTCATCGCCTACGCCCTCGCCGGGTCGATGAACTTCGACTTCGAGAAGGACGCCCTCGGCACCGACACCGACGGCAAAGACGTCTTCCTCGCCGACATCTGGCCGGATGCGGCCGAGGTGCAGGCGACGATCGACTCCTCGATCGACACCGACATGTTCGACACCCAGTACGCGGGAGTCTTCGACGGCGACGAGCGCTGGCGCTCGCTGCCGACGCCGACCGGTGCGACGTTCGAGTGGGACGCGGAGTCCACCTACGTTCGCAAGCCCCCGTACTTCGACGGCATGACGATGGAGCTGACCCCGGTCACATCCATCACCGGCGCGCGCGTGCTCGCGACCCTCGGTGACTCCGTCACCACCGACCACATCAGCCCGGCCGGCAACATCAAGGGCGACACTCCAGCCGGCAAGTACCTCGACGCCCACGGTGTCGAGCGCAAGGACTACAACTCCTACGGATCGCGCCGCGGCAACCATGAGGTCATGATCCGCGGAACCTTCGCCAACATCCGTCTCAAGAACCAGCTCTTGGATGGCGTCGAGGGCGGCTATACCCGCGACTTCACTCAGGATGGCGGCCCCCAGTCGTTCATCTACGACGCCTCCCAGAACTACCAGGCGGCAGGCACGCCGCTGGTCATCCTCGGCGGCAAGGAGTACGGCTCCGGCTCGAGCCGCGACTGGGCGGCGAAGGGAACCTCGCTGCTCGGCGTGAAGGCTGTCATCACCGAGAGCTTCGAGCGCATCCACCGCTCCAACCTGATCGGCATGGGCGTGCTCCCGCTGCAGTTCCCCGCCGGCGAGACCTGGGCCTCGCTCGGTCTCGACGGAACGGAGTCGATCACGATCACCGGCGTCGAGGAGCTCAACGAGGGCCGCACCCCGAAGACGCTCCACGTTGTCGCTGAGCCGACGGCCGACTCGGCGGAGGGCAAGCAGACCGTGGAGTTCGACGCAGTGCTGCGCATAGACACGCCCGGTGAGGCCGACTACTACCGCAACGGCGGCATCCTGCAGTACGTGTTGAGGTCTCTGGTTTAGGCTCCCGTTATGGGAATTCTTGAGGGCATCAGCGGCCCTCGCGACCTCGACGGCCTCAGTCAGGCGCAGATGGGCGAGCTCGCGGACGAGATCCGCGAGTTCCTCGTCGCCAACGTGTCGAAGACCGGCGGCCACCTTGGGCCGAATCTCGGTGTCGTCGAGCTCACGCTCGCCATCCACCGTGTGTTCGACTCTCCGCGAGACGCCATCGTGTACGACACCGGGCACCAGACCTACGTGCACAAACTGCTGACGGGCCGACAGGACTTCACCGGGCTTCGCCAGCTCGGCGGCATCGCCGGGTACCCTCAGAGATCCGAGTCGGTGCACGACATCGTCGAGAGCTCGCACGCCTCGAGCTCGCTGAGCTGGGCCGACGGCATCTCACGCGCCTTCACGATGACGGGTCAGGCAGATCGCCACGTGGTCGCTGTCGTCGGAGACGGTGCTCTGACGGGCGGAATGACGTGGGAGGCTCTCAACAACATCAGCGACGACAACAGTCGCAACCTCGTCATCGTCGTCAACGACAACGGCCGCTCCTACGCCCCGACCATCGGCGGCATGGCGCACTTCCTCAACAACGTTCGCACCCGACGCTCCTACCGCAACCTCTACTCGTCGAGTCGCAAGTTCTTCAGCATGTTCGGCGCGCCGGGCCGCGCCTTCTACCGCGGAATCCGCGGAGGCACCCATGGGTTCCTCGCCCGGTTCACCAATAACGAGGCGCTCTACTCGAACCTCGACATCAAGTACCTCGGCCCGATCCACGGCCACGACCAGCGAGCCCTCGAGGAGGCGCTGCAGCAGGCGAAGAACTACGGCGCGCCCGTCATCGTGCACGCGATCACGGAGAAGGGCCGCGGCTATGAGCCCGCCCTGGCCGATGTCGCCGACCAGTTCCACGCGGTGGGCCAGATCGACCCGGAGACGGGGGAGCCGATCGAGATCGCGAGCAAGCCGTCGTGGACGAGCGTCTTCGCCGACGAGGTGGTGCGTCTGGCCGACCTGCACCCCACGCTCGTCGGTATCACCGCGGCTATGCTGCGACCGGTCGGCCTGCACAAGTTCGCAGAGAAGTACCCGGAGCGCGTGCTCGACGTCGGCATCGCAGAGCAGCACGCCGTCACCTCGGCCGCTGGACTCGCCTTCGGCGGCCTGCACCCCGTTGTCGCGCTCTACGCGACCTTCGTCAACCGGGCCTTCGACCAGATCCTGATGGATGTCGGCCTCCATCGCGCTGGCGTCACCTTCGTGCTCGACCGTGCCGGTGTCACCGGTCCCGACGGCCCGAGCCATCACGGCATGTGGGATCTCGCGCTGCTCCAGGTTGTTCCCCACATCCGCATCGCGGCTCCTCGCGACGCCACACGACTGCGCGAGGAGCTGGCGGAGGCCGTGCTGGTCGAGGATGCCCCAACCGTGCTGCGTTTCTCCAAGGGCAGCGTCGGCAACGAGTTCGACGCGGTCAGGCGCACGGATGACGGAGCCGACATCCTGCGCGAGGCGGCCCACAAAGACGTGCTCATCGTCACCGTCGGGCCGATGGCGACCATCGGACTCCAGGTGGCAGAGCGACTTGCCGCGCAGGGGATCGGGGCAACGGTGGTCGACCCGCGCTGGGTTGTACCCGTGCCGGGCAGCATCATCGAGCTCGCCAAGGACCACCGCATCGTCATCACCATCGAGGACGGCGTGCGCGTCGCCGGTATCGGCACCCGGGTGCGACAGGACCTCCGTGCCGCCGGCGTCGACACTGCGGTGACGGAGCTCGGGCTCCCCGACGAGTTCCTCGACCATGGCACGCGGGAGGAGATCCTCGAGCGCGTCGGACTCACTCCGCAGCAGATCGCCCGTGATGTGGTGTCGCAGGTGCTCGGCAGCAAGATCCCCATTGCCCGCCCTCTTCCCGGCGATGACGACGACCGCACTCCAGACTCCTCATTCGAGTCCGATCACGAGGACCGCCGTTCGTGAGGCTCGGTTCTGCCCTTCTCGTCGGGGCGCTCGTTGCGCTGGCCGCCACAGGCTGCGCGGGTACTCCGCAGCCGAAGCCGACCGCATCGGCCACCGTCGACGCATCGGAGCAGTCGGACATCAACGGGGAGTGGACGCTGACGCGAACCGTGGTCTCGTCTGACGACACACTCAATCCGGCGCGCGCCGCTGCCGCCGTGAGCACGCGTGCGCTCAGCTTCTTCGACATCACCTGCTCTGGCGGCCCCTGCACCGGGTCCGTACGCAGCGGGCCGACCACAGCTGTGCGCGACACGACCACGTTCGAGTCAGCGGGTGACGTCATCCGCTACGAGTTCAGCGGGTTCCTCAACTGCCTTCGTCAGGACACCGGAGCGGTGCTCGTTGCCAATGGCTACGCCTATACCGCCGCAGTGGAGTTGACGGTGCTCGCCAACGAGGCCGCTGACGAGTCCAAGGCCTCGACCCTGGAGGGAACGATGACCCTCACCGACTCTCTGACGCCGGAGGCAATCGAGGCGGGCTGCGCCCGTACGCCAGCCTCCACCACAACGGAGTACACGCTCACCGCGGTTCGCGCGGTGGCGGAGGCCGCGCCGGTGACGACGACGACAGCGCCCACCAGCAACGGCCCGCCGATCGACCCCAACGCGGGTTCGACCGGCGAGTAGCCGTTGAACTGGCCTACAGTCCGCGAATAGGCGGGTTGTGGAACGTGCCGCCGAATGCGCGCTCAGACGCTCCGACACGGTCGAGGTACGGTGTCGCGCCACCCATCTGGAACGGGTAGCCTGCGCCGAGGATGAGGCACAGGTCGATGTCTTCCGCTGCATCGACGACCTTGTCGTCGAGCATGCGCTTGATCTCGTCAGCGAGGCCGTCTTCGATGCGCACCTGCAGCTCCGCTGCGGTCATCGGCGTGGTTCCCCCTGCGACGATCTTGAGGGCCTCCTTGTCGATCCCGGTTGCCTTGCCCTTGGCGTCGCGACCGAAGATCCGCCCGAGCTCCGCCAGCTTGTGCAGGTTCTTGCTCTCGAAGAAGCGGTCAGGGAACGCGGCGTGGTGCGTATCGAGCACGTGCGCACCGACCTTGAGCCCGACGAGTTCGAGCAGCTCGAACGGGGTCATCGGCAGCCCGAACGGACGGGTCGACTCCTCGACAACCTCGAACGGCGTTCCGGTGTCGACCGCGTGCATGGCCTCGCCGAGCACCTTGGCGAGGATGCGGTTGACCACGAAGCCCGGTGTGTCCTTGGTGATCACCGCGTTCTTGTAGAGCTTCGCCGCCGTTGCCATCGCCGTGGCGAGCGACTCATCGTTGGTGTGCGGGGTGCGTACGACCTCGATAAGAGGCATGACCGCAACAGGATTGAAGAAATGGAACCCGACAACACGCTCCGGGTGTGCCAGCTTCGACCCGATCTGCTCCACCGACAGGGATGACGTATTGGTGGCCAGGATCGCCTCCGGCGAGATGTACTGCTCCACCTCGGCGAAGACGTTCTGCTTGGCCTCGAGCTCCTCGAAGATCGCCTCGATCACCCAGTCGCAGGCCGCGAAGTCTGCTTTGTCGGTCGTGCCGGTGACAAGCGCCTTCAGCTGGTTGGTGTCGTCGGAGTTCAGCCGGCCCTTGGCGGCAAGGGCGTCGATCTCATCGTGGATGTACTTGACTCCCTTGTCGACGCGTGCCTGGTCGAGGTCGGTGATGACGACCGGCACCTTGAGGCGTCGCACGAACAGCAGCGCGAACTGCGAGGCCATGAGGCCAGCACCGATGATGCCGACCTTCGTCACCTTCCTGGCGAGCGCCTTGTCAGGTGCCCCAGCCGGCCTCTTCGCCCGCTTCTGCACGAGGTTGAACGCATAGATGCTCGCGCGGAACTGGTCGCCGGAGATGAGATCGGCAAGTGCCTTGTCTTCAGCGCGGAAGCCGGTGTGCTTGTCGGTGTTCCTCGCGGCCTTGAGCAGCTCAAGGGCCGTGTACGGTGCTTTCGCGACTTTGCCGATCTTGCTCTCAAGTTGCTTGGTCGCAATGTCGATGGCGATCGGCCACTTAACGGTTCGCTCGATCTTGCCCGGCTCGTTGGGGCGCTTGACCTTGACGGTTCCGGCGATCACGCCGTCGGCCCAGCGAATCGAGTCCTCGAGGAAGTTCGCCGGTTCGAAGATCGCGTCGGCGATGCCGAGGTCGAACACGTCCTGGCCCTTGAGGGTTCTGTTGTTCTTCAGCGGGTTCTCGATGACGACCTTGAGAGCGTTCTCGATGCCGATGAGGTTCGGAAGGAGCCAGGCGCCGCCCCAGCCCGGGATGATGCCGAGGAACACCTCGGGAAGCGCGAGCGCCGCGATCGAGCGGTCGACAGTGCGGTAGTCGGCGTTGAGCGCGATCTCCGTGCCGCCGCCGAGCGCGAGTCCGTTGATGAAGACGAACGACGGAACACCGAGCTCACTCAGCTTGCCGAGCGTCCAGTGGCCGAGCTCTGCCATCTGCTTGGCAAACTCGTGGCTCGGGATGTCGCTGACCTTGCTGAGGTCGGCCCCCGCCGCGAGGATGAACGGCTTGCCCGTGACCGCGACGCCGTGGATCTCGCCGGCGGCAGCACGTGCCTTCTGCGCATCGAGGGCGGCAGAGAGCTCGAGCAGGGTGACTGGCCCGAGGGTGCTTGGCCTCGTGTGGTCGCGACCGTTGTCGAGGGTGAGAAGGGCCAGCACTCGTCCGTTGGAGAGCGGCACGTCGCGCACGTAGGAGTGCGTGACGACCTCGTCGTCTGACAGGGCCGTGAGACCGGAGAAGTACTCCGGGGTGAAGTCGTAGGCCATCTCTACTTGCCCTTCTTGCCGTCGAAGTGGGGGTTCTCCCAGATGATGGATCCGCCCTGGCCGAGGCCGACGCACATCGCCGTGACGCCGTAGCGAACGTGCGGCAGCTCCTCGAACTGACGGGCGAGCTGGATCATGAGGCGAACGCCGCTGGATGCGAGCGGGTGTCCGATGGCGATAGCCCCGCCCCACGGGTTGACCCGGGGGTCGTCATCGGCGATGCCGAAGTGGTCGAGGAAGGAGAGAACCTGAACGCTGAACGCCTCGTTCAGCTCGAACGCGCCGATGTCGTCGATCGTCAGGCCCGCCTTGCGCAGCGCCTTCTCGGTGCTCGGCACCGGTCCGAGGCCCATGACCTCCGGGTCGACTCCGGCGAAGCCGAAGCTCACCATGCGCATCTTGAAGCCGAGATCGAGCTCCTTCGCGGCCTGCTCGCTCGCGATGAGCGAGACGGTGGCGCCATCGGTCAGGGGGGAGGAGTTGCCTGCCGTCACGCGGCCGTGCGGGCGGAAGGGTGTCTTGAGGGCTGCGAGGCCCTCCATGGTGGTCTCCGGGCGGCGACCCTCGTCTTCTGTGGCGAGCCCCCATCCGGCCTCGCTCTTGATGGCGACGGGCACGAGATCCGGCTGGATCTTGCCGGCGTCGTAGGCGGCCTGCACCTTCTGCTGGCTGAGCATGCCGAAGCGGTCTGCCCGTTCCTTGGTCAGTGCAGGAAAGCGATCGTGCAGACGTTCCGCCGTGTTGCCCATGTTGAGGGCGTCTGGGCTCACGAGCTTCTCCGCGAGGAACCGCGGGTTGGGGTCGGCGTCCAGTCCCATGGGGTGGCGGCCCATGTGCTCCACGCCACCGGCGATGCCGATGTCGTAGGCGCCAAACGCGATGGCGCCTCCGATCGTGGTGACCGTGGTCATCGCGCCGGCGCACATGCGGTCGAGGGCGTAGCCGGGAACAGAGGTGGGGAGCCCCGCCAGCAGAGCCGCCGTGCGGCCAAGCGTGAGACCCTGATCGCCCTGCTGCGTCGTCGCAGCGATACCGACATCGTCCACACGGTCTTTCGGGAGGTTGGGGTTGCGGTCGACGAGGCCGATCATCGCCTTGACGATGAGATCGTCAGCCCTCGTGTTCCAGTACATGCCCTTCTCGCCGGCCCGTCCGAACGGGGTTCGTACTCCGTCGACGAAAACGACTTCAGCTCTCTCGGCCACAATGCCTCCACTAGTAGACGTACTCCAAGGATTTTAAGCGCGCCTGATTTGGGGGCTGAATCCTTTGACTGTTCCTACGAAGCGGGAAGCTCGGCCTCTTCGGGGCTTTGGCTCGCATCTACAAAGGCATCGTGGATTACCTGTGCAGTTGCGTCAATCTGCCACGCGCGCGCACCCAGTTCGCGGAGCTCCGCGGCGATGGCGTCTATGGAAACCTCCACCGGTGGGGCCCAGGCGAGTCGGCGCAGCGTGTCTGGTGTGAGGAGGTTCTCTAGGGGGATGTTGAGGTTCTCTGAGACGACCGTCACGGCCGCGCGCGCCGCCTTGAGCCGCCGGTCAGCCTCGGGGTTCTTGTCGGCCCAGACACGCGGGGGAGGGATCGCCTCTCCCGTGCCGCGCAGCGTCGGAATGTCGGTCGATACAAGCCCCGCCTCGATCGCCGCCCACCACCGGTCGAGCTGCGTCCTGCTGGCGCGGCCGGTGAACTCCTTGCGGGAGGCGAGCTCGCGCTTGGACTCCGGCAGGGTCTTGGCAACCGCGGTCAGTGCTGCGTCCGGGATGAGACGACCGGGCGCGGTGTCGATCTCGCGGGCGTACTGGTCTCTGGCGTTCCACAGCTCACGGGCGACCGCGAGATTGCGCCCGCCCCGCACGGAGTGCACGCCGTTGAGACGGCGCCACGGCTCCTGCCGCACGATGACGAAGTCACGGGCGAGCACTGCGCGGAACTCCTCGTCGGCGATCTGGGTCTTGCCATCACGCTCGAGGATCGCGCCGAGCGCCTCCCGGAGGTCGACGAGCAGTTCGACGTCGAGGGCCGCATACACGAGCCATGCCTGCGGAAGGGGACGGGTCGACCAGTCCGCGGCGGAGTGCTCCTTGGCGAGGTGGATGCCGAGAAGCTCCTCGACCACGGTGCCGAGTCCGACCCGGGCAAGCCCGGCAAGGCGGGCAGCGAGCTCCGTGTCGAACAGGCGCTGAGGGTCGATGCCGACCTCTCGCAAGCACGTGAGGTCCTGGCTTGCCGCGTGCAGTATCCATTCCTCGTCGGCGAGGGCGTCGTTGAGCTCGGTGAACGATCCGACAGCCGGCGGGTCGAACAGGAAGGTGCCAGCGCCACGACGGAACACCTGGATCAGGTACGCACGCTGTGAGTAGCGGTACCCGGATGCCCGCTCTGCATCGATCCCGATCGGCCCCGTGCCGGCGGCGAGGGCATCGACCGCAGCGAGGTACTCTGCCCGGTCGGTGATGACGTCGACCGCGTGGTGCGGTGCCTGGACGGCCGGAACGGTCTCGTTCGCAGTCGTCTCGTCGTTCTCGCTGTTAACCACGACCCGCCTTGTGTGCTGACAACAGGCTTGCGCCCTCTACCGGTGGTAGACCAGCCAGCATACAGAGCAGTTCGCCCCACGCCTCGACATGGGTGCTGAGCTGATGGCTTCTGGGGCTCCACGAGGCACGCAGCTCGATCTGCGCGACGTCGGCCTGGGTCGCGAGCTCGCCGAAGCCGGTGGAGAGGGTCTTGGTCGCCGTGCCGGACGCGGACTCGTAGGCGGCACCGCGGGAGTCGAGGGCATCGAGCAGCCACGACCAGGCGACGTCGGCGATGAACGGGTCGACGCCGATCTCTGCCTCGAGCGGTGCCTGGGCGAAGCAGACCACGCGGAACGGCCCGCCCCACGCATCTGGCTCCTCCGGGTCGTAGAGCAGCACGAAACGGCCGGTGCCGAGGTCGGAGTCAGAGCTGTGGCGTGCTGGAACGACATCGGCGGCAAGGGCAATTGACCACGGGGCGAGCCCTGCCGGCGCGGCGATCTCTGTCACGACGAGCTCTGCCCGTGTCACGGCGGCGTGCACCGAGTCCAAGGCCGCGCGGAATGGCGCGGGGACTTGCACTTCTTGAGTGTCAGGCACAGGTGAAGACTAGGCTTTCTTGCTACTTTTCTGGAGAGGCACGCCGTTTTCGGTCCGTCGAAGCCTAGGGGAGCACTGCATGGCGCACACACGATCACGGCCGCCTCTGGGGGTTCGTGTCGGCATCGGCATCGGGGTGGGAGTCGCCGCCGTGGCGGTCGTGAGCGCCATCGCTGCTGCGGCCGCGAGCGTGGTGGTCGCCCGCAAGGTCGTCGAGGTACCTCGGAGACGCGACGAGGACATCCGCATCCTCGCGCTGACGGCAACCACCATCACCCTCTCCGCGACCGATGACACGAGAACGCCGGGTAGATACGGACTCCTCTTCGACCAGGGCGAAGGCCACATCCGCATCGGCGCGATCCTCTCCATGGATGAGCACACCGTCACGAGGGAGCTCGTCGCCATCGACCGCGGCGACGCTGCGACAGCTACCAGGGCCCGATTCAGCGGCTGGTTCTACCTGTCGCCTCGCCAGCTCGAGGTGCCCGTCGAGGACGTTGCGATCGACTCCCCGCTCGGTGCCGCACCGGCGTGGCTGATTCCGGCGGAGGGCGACGGTGACCGCTGGGTCATCCAGGTGCACGGCCGCGGAGTAACCCGTTCGGAGACCATCAGGGCCGTCCCGGTCTTCCGAGCCGCCGGTTACACGTCGCTGCTCATCTCCTACCGCAATGACGGCGTGGCACCCGACAGCCAGGACCGCCGCTATGCACTCGGCGGAACCGAATGGCGAGACCTCGAGGCCGCGCTCGACTTCGCCGTGGCACGCGGTGCTCGCCAGATCGTGCTCATGGGCTGGTCGATGGGAGGCGCGACGTCTCTGCAGGGTGCGATCCTCTCGAAGCACCGTGCCCTCATCCGCGGCCTGGTGCTGGAGTCCCCGGTGATCGACTGGCGCAGCGTGCTGCACTTCCAGGCCGGTGCGATGGGGGTGCCGTACGTCATCCGCGGTGGGGTGCTGCGTCTCATCGGCTCGGAGTGGGGCGGGGCCTTCACCGGCCTCTCGCAGCCGATCGACCTCGACGCCCTCGATCTCGTGACCCGGGCAGAGGAGCTGACGGTTCCGACCCTTATCCTTCACAGTGCCGATGACGGCTACGTGCCCGTCGATGCATCGCGTGCGCTCGCCGCCCTCCGCCCCGACATCGTGACCTACGACGAGTTCACTGTTGCGCGGCACGCCAAGCTGTGGAACTACGACGAGCAGCGCTGGAACGGAGCCATCCGCTCCTGGCTGCACGCGCTCGATCAGGCACCCGCCTCGATTCAGCCCGAGATCGACCAGCGCGCGTAGAGCCCGCTCGACTCGTCGCGGAGCAGGCTCGTGAGCACGGCGTTCCGTTCGGCGATCGGGGTGCCGCCAAGCACAGGGAATGGCGCTCCGCCGATTCTCGGACTCGTGGCAAGGCAGAACTCCTGCACAAGGCCGGCGTCTACGAGCTGCGCCGCCAGCCCTGGCCCGCCCTCGCAGACGATCGAGGTGAGGGAGAGGGATCGCAGCGCCCCGATGACCGCGGCCGGCGCGATGCGGCCGTTGGTGTCGTCGACGACCAGCAGCTCGGGGTTCTCGATTGTCAAAGCGACTCTCTCGGCTGCCGAGGCCGGGCAGATCACGATGGGGGCAGGGCCGTCGGTGCGTTCGAGGCGGTGCCCGGCGAGGTCGCCGGTCGAGGTGACGATGGCGATTCGGGAGCGCCGCGGCTGAAGGTAGCCCTCGGCCCGCACCGATTCCGCGCCGATCAGCACCACGTCGGCGAGTTCGCTGATGACGCCGAGGATGCGGCGGTCCGCCGGGGTGTGGCGCACATGCAGGAAGCTCAGGGCATCCAGCAGTTGCGCCATGAGCGCCGCGGCATCCGGCAAGGGGAACCTGCCGTGGCGCTGCAGGAGGTCGCGCAGCGTCTCTCCCGGAACGTACTCCAGGACCGCG
>NZ_JBXMIS010000008.1:0-11688 GCF_057073975.1 Conyzicola sp.
GGCCTGGCGTTCTGCAGCGAGCATGTCACAATCCTACTTGCTTTTGCACGTTTCTGCACGTTATGGTCACGGCATGACGAAACCCATGCTGATCCTCATTGCCGGCCCATACCGCTCCGGCACCAACGACGACCCCGCCCTGCTCGATGCCAACCTCGCCAGCCTCGAGCAGGCCGCGTGGCCGGTGTTCGAGGCAGGGCACATCCCGATGATCGGGGAGTGGGTTGCGCTGCCCGTGCTGCGCGGTGCTGGTGGAACCTCGATTGTCGACCCGATCGCATCCGGAATCATGTACCCCACCGCCGAGCGCCTGCTGCAGCACTGTGACGCCGTGCTGCGCCTGCCGGGCGACTCGAAGGGCGCAGACCAGGATGTCGCGATCGCCCAGGAGCGCGGGCTGCCGGTGTACTACTCGGTGGAGGAGCTGCCAATCGCGGGTTGAGTAGCTCGCGAAGCGCGCATATGAAACCCTCTCAGGTGGTCTCGATACGCCGCTGCGCGGCACTCGACCCGCTAGTTGAGCTGCTTCGCGAAGAACAGCGAGTTCTCTGCCTCGAGGTAGGAGCCGAAGGGGCCAATTGGCAGGTACCCGTGCTTCTCGTAGAACGTGATGGCGGCGGGCTGCAGAGGCCCGGTCTCCAGTTGCAGGGTCGTCACGGCGCGCTCGCGGGCGCGCTCCTCGAGCGAATCGAGGATGCCACCCCCGACGCCCTGACCGCGCGCTGCGTCGTGCACGAACATCCGCTTCAATTCCGCTGTTCCATCGCCCGCCTCAACGAGTGCCCCCATGCCGACGGCTTCGCCGTCGACGCGTGCGACCACGACCGTCACTGAGGGCTGCAGAAGCTCCGACACGTCGAGCAGGAAGTTGTCCTCCGGCGGGTAGAGCGCCTGGTGGAACGCGTCGCTCGCCTCGAGCAGCTCGAGGACTCCGGGCGCGGTTGCTGGCTCGATCGCGTACTCAGGCATGGGCTAACGCTAGCAATCGGGCAGGGCATCCTGTAACGTAGCCAAGTCGGCTCAAGACAGCGCGTCTTCTCGCGCAAGGGTTTGTAAGTCTTAGAGGCCGGATTGCCAGTAATCCGCTGGCATAAATCACACGTTGTATGTGACGGCCTCGGTCAAAGACTGCCCGGGATCAGTAGTAGTGCGCACCAGTGGTGCGCTTATTGCCATGCATTACGAAGAACCCGGAAAGCACCATGCCTTTTAACAACAACCAGGGCGGCAAGAAGCCCTACGCCGGCGGCAAGAGCGCCCCCAAGTCCAGTGCACAGCGTGAGGGCCACCGCGGCTACCGCCCGGAGGCTGCCGCCGCAGCCGCTCCCAAGAAGCGCTGGACCACGGATGACCGCGCGGCACGCACGGGCGACCGTTCCGGTGCCTCCGCCAGCCGTCCCGCCCGCGAGGGCAGCCGCCCGGAGTGGAGCCCCCGCGAGAAGCCGGCCCGCCCGGCCTACGGCGACCGCACCGAGCGTCCCGCCTACGGCGACCGCGCGGCTCGCACGGAGCGCCCTGCGTACAACAACGACCGTCCGGCTCGCCCGGCGTACGGTGACCGAACCGAGCGTCCCGCCTACGGTGACCGCCCAGCTCGCACGGAGCGCCCTGCGTACAACAACGACCGTCCGGCCCGCCCGGCGTACGGCGACCGCACCGAGCGTCCCGCCTACGGCGACCGACCGGCTCGCACGGAGCGCCCGGCGTACAACGACCGCCCGGCGCGCACCGACCGCCCCGCGTACAACTGCCACCCGGCCCGTACCGAGCGCCCGGCCTACAACGACCGCCCGGCGCGCACCGAGCGCCCCGCGTACAACGACCGCCCGGCCCGTACCGAGCGCCCGGCCTACAACTCCGAGCGTCCCGCGCGCACCTACGGCGACCGCCCAGAGCGCCCGGCTCGTGCCTTTGGCGATCGCCCGGAGCGCCCCGCCTACAGCGAGCGTCCGGCTCGCACGGAGCGACCGGCCTACAACGAGCGCCCGGCTCGCACGGAGCGCCCCGCCTACAACGCCGACCGCCCGGCTCGCCGCGACTTCGACGAGCGTCCCGCCAAGCGCGAGAGCGACTTCTACACCGCCCGTGCCACCACCGGCCCGGTCGAGGATGTCGTGCTCGAGCGCCTCGAGGCAGCCGTCATCACCGCCGGCGAGGTCGAAGGCGTGACCTTCGCCGACCTCGGCCTCGGCGCCAACATCGTGCGCCAGCTCGGCACGATGGGTGCGGAGGCGCCGTTCGCCATCCAGGCAGCGACCATCCCCGACGTTCTCGCCGGCAAGGACGTTCTCGGCCGCGGCAAGACCGGCTCCGGCAAGACCATCGCCTTCGGCGCACCGCTCGTCGAGCGCCTCATGGAGAACAACGGTGGCAAGGACCGCCAGATGGGCCGCAAGCCCCGCGCCCTCATCCTTGCTCCGACCCGCGAGCTCGCCCAGCAGATCGACCGCACCGTGCAGCCCATCGCACGCAGCGTCGGCCTGTTCACGACGACCATCGTCGGCGGCGTTCCGCAGTTCAAGCAGGTCTCCGTTCTGCAGCGCGGTGTCGACATCATCATCGCGACCCCCGGTCGTGTCGAAGACCTCATCGAGCAGGGTCGCCTCGACCTCAGCCAGGTCATGGTCACCGTGCTCGACGAGGCCGACCACATGTGCGACCTCGGATTCCTCGAGCCAGTGCAGCGCATCCTCGCCCAGACGAAGCAGGGCGGCCAGAAGCTGCTGTTCTCCGCCACCCTCGACAAGGGCGTTGCGACGCTCGTCAACGAGTTCCTCGTCGACCCCGCTGTTCACGAGGTCGCCGGTGAAGACCAGGCATCGTCGACGATCGACCACCGCGTGCTGCTCATCGAGCAGCGCGACAAGCGCGCGATCATCGAGCAGCTGACCGCCGGATCGGGAAAGACCCTCGTCTTCACCCGCACCCGTGCGTTCGCAGAGGAGATGAGCGAGTACCTCGAGGACCGCGGCATTCCTGCCACGAGCCTCCACGGCGACCTCAACCAGTCGCGCCGCACGCGCAACCTGCAGCTGCTGACGAGCGGCCGGGTCAACGTGCTCGTCGCAACCGACGTTGCCGCCCGTGGCATCCACGTTGACGACATCTCGCTCGTCATCCAGGCCGACGCACCGGAGGAGTACAAGACCTACCTCCACCGCTCCGGCCGCACCGGCCGCGCCGGCAAGGAGGGCACCGTCGTCACGCTGATTCCGAAGAACCGCCGTCGCAAGATGGACGAGCTTCTCGGCCGCGCCGACATCGACGCGAAGATCGACAACGTCGTTCCCGGCGACGTGCTGCTCGACGAGCTCGCTGCGCTGTAGCGGCCACTCACGAAGGGCGTCGGTCGTAACAGACCGGCGCACTTCGCCGTTTGACGACAGGATCGACGCATGACGACCACGGAGCAGATCGGCGACCTGCGGGTGCAGTTCCTCGCAGCCGACGGCGCGATCGTGCGCGATGCATCCGACCTCATCGGGGACGCGTGGGCCGCCGACGCCGGGCTGATCGTTATTCCGGTGCAGCGGCTCGATCCCGAGTTCTTTCGCCTCGCCTCGCTCATGGCAGGCGACATCCTGCAGAAGCTCGTCAACTACCGCCTGCGCGTCGCGATCGTCGGCGACACAGCGCCATACGTTGCGGCGAGCGACGCCCTTCGCGACTTCGTCTGGGAATCGAATCGCGGGCAGCAGGTGTGGTTCGTGTCGAGCGAGGACGAACTGCGAGCCAGGCTCGCCTAGGACTCGAGAGTGCGCTCGAGCGCGGGCAGCGCTGCCTCGATGGCCGTGACCTCGTCGTCGGAGAGCTGACCGAGCAGCTCCTGCACCATCGCACCACGGGCCGATCGCACGCGCACGACGGTATCGGTGCCGGCCGACGTCACGCTGATCAGCACGGCACGGCCGTCGTCGGGGTCAGGGCGACGCGAGACGAGTCCCTGTGCTTCGAGCTCCGCCACGAGCCGGGTGGTGCTCGGTGCAGAGACCTGCTCGATCTGGGCCAGCTCCGCGAGGCGCATGGGGCCCTCCTTGCTCACCGTCGCGAGGGCGGAGAGCAGCCCGTGGCTGAGCCCTCCACCAGCGCTGCGAAGTCGCCGATTGAGGCGGCCGACCACGAGGGCAAGGCGCGCGGGGGAATCGGCGCTCTCCATTCATGCTCCCTCGACTTTGTTGACCTCTATCAACATAATCACCCGGGATGCCGACATTGGCAATCGGTTCCGTGGCAGTCAGGCGAGAGCTAGCATGGCCGCCGCGGTGATCGCGAGGCCGAGCCCGACGTACTGCACGACCGCGATGCGCTCCTTGAGCACGATGGCGGCGAGGATGATCGTTCCCGCCGGATACAGCGCGGTCAGCACCGACATGATCGACAGCTCACCGAGCCGGAGACCGAGCAGCAGGCCGACGTTGGCGACGGCGTCGACGACGCCGCAGGCGAGGGAGAAGGCAAGCCCGGCTCGCCATCCGGTTCTTCCCGCCCTCCCGGTGAGAAGCAGCACGCCGACGACGGCGAACATGATCGTGGCGCTCGTGGCGCGGTTGAACACGAGGGGCACGAGCCCGGAGTCGTCGGGTGTCAGATCGATGATGATGAGGAACGCGCCGATGAGCGCGCCCGACGCGATGGCCATGAGGATGCCGTGCGGCGACGGCCGCACCGCGTGCTGCTCCTTCACGAAGCCGACGAGCACCACGGCGACGAGCGCTATGCCGATGGCGACGTAGCCGATCGGCCGCAGCGACTCGCCGCGCACGAGCCCGGCGGTGAGGGGAACGATGGCGCTGACGACGGCGGTGAGCGGGGAGAGGATGCTCATCGGGCCGATGGCGAGACACGCATACAGCAGCACGATGGCGAGCGATCCGGTGACGCCGGAGAGCACTCCGAGCAGCGCTGCCTGCACCGACCATTCGCCACCGACGATCGGAAGGAGCACGAGCAGCACGACAACACCGGTGAGGGCAGCGATGGCCGTCACGCGGATGGCAGACATGCGCCGTGCGCCGATGCCGCCGAGGAAGTCGGCTGCTCCGAAGACGAGCGCGCTCGCGACACCGACGACGACTGCGAGCATGCCTTCACGGTACCCGGTGCATGACCGGCGGGTTACACGAGCATGACTTCTGCGAATGCCCCTCGACTATTCGGGCCTCGCATGCCTACCATGAGCGATGCCCCCCACTCGGGGGTGCCCCATGCTGTCTGCTCTCTACAAGGAGTTCATCGAGTCATGCGCACCAGAACATCGGCTATCGCGGGGGCAGCACTGCTCGCGCTCACCCTCACGACACTCACGGCACCCGCGGCCAACGCCGCAGACGTCACCCACCTGATAGCCGATGTGCAGGGAGACGCGGCAACGACGCCGCTCGCCGGCACCGTCGTCACCGTGCAGGGAGTCGTCACGGGCGACTACCGCAACGCCACCGCGAGCGGCTACCGCGGCTTCTACCTCCAGGACCCGACGGGCAACCCCGCCGACAACCGGTCTGACGGCATCTTCGTCTTCGCCTCCAGCGCCAACCCGGGCATCGCCATCGGCGACCTCGTGAAGGTCACCGGCACCGCTGGAGAGTTCAACGGGCAGACGCAGATCACCGCTACCAGCGACGCGGCCTACGAGCTGGTTCAGGCCGCAGCAGGGCTGCCGGCCCCCGTCGCGCTGCCGAGCTCCGTCGTCGGCACCGCACGCGAGGCATTCGAGGGCATGCTCGTGAGCCCGCAGGACGCGCGACTGAGCTCCAGCCACCAGCTGTTCAACTTCGGAACGCTCTGGCTCAACGTCGGCTCGCTCGCCGTCAAGGCGACCGAGACGACGGACGCGGGGGCGGCTGCTGCCGCGATCGCAGCGCAGAACCGCGCCAACCGCCTGCTCGTCGATGACGGCTACAGCATCCAGGTCGGCAACGCCGCCCACCCCGGAAACCAGCCGTACTTCACCGCCGACACCGTCGTGCGCAACGGCGACCTGTTCGTCTCACCGGCAGCTGGCATGATCCTCGGCTGGGGCTTCGACGACTGGCGCCTGCAGCCGCAGCGCCCGCTGAGCGACAGCTCACCGGCTGAGTACGCGGCCCTCGAGCCGACCTGGCAGACCGCGAACGCCCGCACGGCGGCTCCCGCCGAGGTGGGTGGCGACTTCTCGGTCGGCGCGTTCAACGTCTTCAACTACTTCACGACCTTCGGCGGCCAGGCTCGAGGAGCGGCCAACGAGGCCGAGTTCCTCGTGCAGCAGTCGAAGATCGTCTCTGCCATCAACGCCCTCGACGCCGATGTCGTCGCCCTCATGGAGATCGAGAACTCTGTAAAGCTCGGCGAGCCAGCCGACGAGGCGCTCGGCAACCTGGTCGCCGCACTCAACGCGGCGAGCGCGCCGGGCACCTGGAGCTTCGTGCCGACACCGGCACCGCTGCTGGATGCCGCAACGACCGACTTCATCACCAACGCCATCATCTACAAGACGGCCTCGGCCACGCCTGTCGGCGGTAGTTTCGCCGCCACCGACGAGACCGTCTGGGACATCGCGCGAGAGCCCATCGCCCAGACCTTCGAGGTCGACGGCAAGATGCTCACCGTTGTCGCGAACCACTTCAAGTCGAAGAGCCCGCCGGCCGGTAACACCGCGCCGGAGCCGGCCGACCTGCAGGGCTTCTTCAACGCGGAGCGGGTAGAGCAGGCCACGGCACTCATGAGCTTCGTCTCTGGTATCCAGGCCGACCCCGCCAAGGGGCCCGATGTGATCCTGCTCGGCGACTTCAACGCGTACCACGAGGAGGACCCGGCCCAGGTGATCACGGGAGCCGGCTTCGTCGACCTCGTGCCAGACCTCACCGACGAGTACACCTACACGTTCGACGGCGAGCTCGGCTCGCTCGACCACGCGTTCGCGTCGCCGTCGCTTGCCCCGTTCGTCACGGGAACCGACGTGTGGAACATCAACTCGCCTGAGTGGTCTGACCGCGGCTACGAGTTCGGGGCCGCCGAGGCTGGCACCCCATTCCGCTCGAGCGACCACGACCCGATCAAGGTCGGCGTGAGCTCTGCGGCGACGCCGGTGAGCATCGACCTGCTGAGCATCAACGACTTCCACGGCCGACTCGAGGCAGCGCCGCCCATCGCGGGCGCAGCCGTGCTCGCCGGGATGGTCGACAGCTACCGCGCCGCGAACCCCAACACGGTGTTCGTCGGTGCCGGCGACCTGATCGGAGCATCGACGTTCACGTCGTTCATCCAGCAGGACCAGCCGACGATCGACGCCTTCAACGAGATGGGTCTCGACGCGAGCGCGTTCGGCAACCACGAGTTCGACGGCGGCCGCGACGATGTTGACAACCGCATCCTTCCGGCGGCGGACTGGGACTACCTCTCTGCCAACATCTACGACCGCGCTTCCGGGCTGCCCGCCTATGACGAGTACTACCTTCAGCCGTTCGGCGATGTCACCGTCGGGTTCATCGGCGCGATGACGGAGGAGCTGCCGAGCCTGGTCAGCCCCGGCGGCATCGAGACGCTCGAGGTGCGACCGGTGGTTCCGGAGGTCAACCGTGTCGCCGACGCGCTGAGCGACGGCAATGCCGCGAACGGCGAGGCCGACGTGATCGTGCTCCTCGTGCACGAGGGCGCGACAACCGTCGATATCGCGAGCGCCACCGACAGCTCGCCATTCGGACGGATCGTGACGGGCGCCAACGCGAATGTCGACGCGATCATCTCCGGTCACACGCATCTCGCGTACGACCACGAGATCCCGATTCCGGGAACGGATCGCACCCGCCCCGTCATCTCGTCGGGCCAGTACGGCGAGAAGTACAGCCACACCTCGCTCTCTGTCGACCCGGAGACCGGCGACCTGCTCTCCATCTCGTCGGAGGTGCTCCCGCTCGCCGGGCTGTTCCCGCCCGACCCGGAGGTAGCGGCCATCGTGGCCGACGCCGTCGCGGTCGCGAAGGAGCTGGGAAAGGTGAAGGTCGGTGACATCACGGCATCCTTCAACCGGGCGAAGCAGACCGCTGCCGGCTCGGAGAACCGCGGTGGCGAGTCCACTCTCGGCAACTTCGTCGCCGACGTGCAGCTGTGGGCGACCCAGGATGCCGGCTCTGAGATCGCGCTGATGAACCCGGGCGGACTACGGGCCAACCTCACCTACGCGTCGAGCGGGGTCGACGATCCGAACGGCAACGTGACGTTCGCAGAGGCCGCAGCAGTGCAGCCCTTCGCCAACACGCTCGTGACGATGACGCTCACGGGCGCCCAGCTCAAGACGACGCTAGAGCAGCAGTGGCAGCCCGCCGGTGCGAGCCGCCCGTTCCTCAAGCTCGGCGTCTCCGAGTCGCTCAAGTACACCTACGACCCGGCCGGGCCAGCGGGTGACCGCGTCGACGCGATCTACGTCAACGGCGAGCTCGTGGATGCGACCGACACCTTCACGGTGACCGTCAACTCCTTCCTGTCCACCGGCGGCGACAACTTCACCGCCCTGGCCGGGGGAACCGATAAGTCGGATTCGGGAAAGATCGACCTGCAGAGCATGGTCGACTACTTCGAGGCCAACCCCGTCGCGACGCCCGACTACGCCCAGCGCGCGGTCGGCGTGACACTCTCGGCTCCCGACGCCGATGGCTACGGCCCCGGTGACAGCGTCACGCTGAACCTCTCGTCGTTGCTGTTCAGCAACGGGGAGCCGAACAGCGGAACGGCGACGGTCAGCCTCGGCGACACCGTGCTCGGCTCTGCGCCGATCGATCCCACCATCGTCGACACGACGGATGAGGTCGGTCGTGCCGCGGTAACGGTCACGATCCCGGTGGGAACGCCGGGCGGCCCCGCCGCGCTGCTGGTGACGGTTCCAGAGACGGGAACGAGCATCGAGGTGCCGATCGAGATCGTCTCGCCGCTCGAGGAGATCGCCAATATCAAGGCACCCAAGATCACCGGTGCAGTGAAGGTCGGCAAGACCCTCTCGGTCAACGAGGGAGAGTGGAGCGTCGAGGACCCGACGTTCTCCTACCAGTGGAACCGTGACGGAGTGGCGATCGAGGGGGCGACCTCTGAGCAGTACACCGTGACTGCTGCGGATGCGGGAACGAGGCTCACGGTCACGGTCACCGCCAGCGCTGATGGCTACGCCGACGGATCCGCCACCTCGGCAGAGAAGGCGGTCGGCAAGCTGCAGACGCGCAGCTCCGGGTCGCTCGACCGTCACCTGCTGCTCGGCACCCGCTCGGTCGGCTACGACATCGAGGTTGCGGCAGAGGCTGGCGTCGTGCCGACCGGCACCGCGACCGTCTACATCGGCTCCCGAGCCGTGCAGACGGTGGAGCTGGATGCTGACGGCACCGCCGAGGTGACGCTCACCGGGCTCAGCCGCGGCATCCACCTCGTCACCGTGCGGTACGAGGGAACGGCTCAGCTCGCGTCGTCGCGCAGCCTGCCCGACCTTCTGATCGTTCTGTAGTGCAGCAGAGGCCCCGGGCTGGTGACAGCTCGGGGCCTCTGTCTGCCCACCTCCGTAGACTCTGGTGGTGACTACCGCTCCGCTCGATGTTCTGCACAAGGTCTTCGGCTACGACTCGTTCCGTGGCGACCAGGCGGCGATCATCGACCAGGTGGTCGGCGGCGGCGATGCCCTCGTGCTCATGCCGACCGGCGGCGGCAAGTCGCTCTGCTACCAGATTCCCGCTCTCGTGCGCGAGGGCACCGGCGTCGTCATCTCCCCGCTCATCGCGCTCATGCAAGACCAGGTCGACGCGCTCACCGCTGTCGGCGCGCGGGCGGCCTTCCTCAACTCCACCCAGTCTGGCGACGAGCGCCTTCGCGTCGAGGCGGCGTTCCTCGCCGGCGAGCTCGACCTGCTCTACCTCGCCCCTGAGCGGCTCGGCGTCTCGTCGACGGTCGACCTGCTCGACCGCGGGCGCATCTCGCTGTTCGCGATCGACGAGGCGCACTGTGTCTCGCAGTGGGGCCACGACTTCCGCCCCGACTACCTTCGCTTGTCGATGCTGCACGAGCGGTGGCCGACGGTTCCCCGCATCGCACTGACCGCGACCGCGACAGAGCAGACGCACGCAGAGATCACCCGCCGATTGCAGCTGGATGACGCGAAGCACTTCGTGTCGAGTTTCGACCGCCCCAACATCCAGTACCGCATCGACCCGAAGGCCCAGCCACTGCAGCAGCTGCTCACCCTGCTGCGCACCGAGCACCCCGGCGACGCCGGCATCGTCTACTGCCTCTCGCGCGCCTCGGTCGAGAAGACCGCGCAGTTCCTCGTCGACCAGGGCATTCCTGCCCTGCCGTACCACGCCGGTCTCGACACCCGGGTGCGGGCGGCGAACCAGTCGCGGTTCCTTCGCGAAGACGGCATCGTCATGGTCGCCACGATCGCCTTCGGCATGGGCATCGACAAGCCGGATGTGCGCTTCGTCGCCCACCTCGACCTGCCGAAGAGCGTCGAGGGCTACTACCAGGAGACCGGGCGCGCGGGTCGCGACGGCCTTCCGGCCACGGCGTGGCTCGCCTACGGACTGCAGGATGTCGTGCAGCAGCGCCGCATGATCGACCAGTCCGAGGGCGACGAGCAGCACCGCCGCCGCCTCGGGGTTCACCTCGACGCGATGCTCGCGCTCTGCGAGACCATCGAGTGCCGCCGGGTTCAGCTGCTCGCCTACTTCGGCCAGAGCTCGGCGGCGTGCGGCAACTGCGACACCTGCCTCACCCCGCCAGAGGCGGTCGACGGCACGGTGCCAGCGCAGAAGCTGCTGTCGACCATCGTGCGGCTGCAGCGCGAGCGCAACCAGCGGTTCGGGGCCGGGCACCTCATCGACATCCTGCTGGGCAAGACCACTCCGCGCACCACGCAGTACGGCCACGACCAGCTGAGCACCTGGGGTCTCGGCATAGAGCTCGGCGAGCAGGAGTGGCGCGGCGTTGTGCGGCAGCTGCTCGCGCAGGGCCTGCTCGGCACGAGCGCCGACGGCTACGGCACCCTGGTCATCACCGAGGCCTCGGCGAGCGTGCTGTCTGGCTCTCGCACGGTCAGCCTCCGTAAAGAGGTGGAGCGTGCGGCCAAGGTCAAGAAGTCGAAGGCGGCGCTCGACCTGCCCGCCGAGGCCGGCGACCTGTTCGAGAAGCTGCGCGAGTGGCGGGCCGGTGAGGCGCGAGAGCAGGGGGTTCCTGCCTACATCGTGTTCGGCGACGCGACCCTTCGCGGCATCGCGATCTCGCGGCCGTCGACCCTCGCAGAGCTCGGCACCATCAGCGGTGTCGGTGAGAAGAAGCTAGAGCAGTACGGCGCGGGCCTGCTCGAGGTGGTCGCTGCGGCGTACGCCGCATGAGGCCAGCGCCGATCACCTCCATTCGCCGCATCGCGGCGTCCCAGCTGATCGGGTCGACGGTCGACGGAATCGCGCTGAGCACCGCGGTGCTCTACTTCAGCATCCACGTCGGCATCGGCGAGACCACGATCGGCCTCGTGCTGGCGCTCGGTGCCGGGCTCGCCCTCGCGTCGTCGGTTCCCATCGGCATGCTCGCCGATGCGATCGGGCTGCGCGCCGCCGGCATCGGGCTGAGCGCGCTCGCGTCACTTGCGCTCGTGTTCTACGCGCTCGCCGACGGCCTGCCACTGTACGTCGCCGGAGCCTGCTGCTTTCTCGTGGCGCAGTCCGCGCTCAACGCGATCCG
>NZ_JBXMIS010000009.1:0-16909 GCF_057073975.1 Conyzicola sp.
CCCCCGCCCCCCCCCCACTTCTAGATCGAGATCGTGGTTAGACGATCGGGTTGTCGGTTTCCGACGTGCGGCGCTGCGTCACGTTGGCGCCGCCGGCGTCAACGCCGCTCGACACCGTCGTGATCGACTGACGCTTGCGGAACATCAGCACGAGGCCGACAACGAACACGATGAGACCGGCCCCCATGAGGATGTATCCGATCAGGTCGAGGTTGATTGCGGCCCCGAGGTCGACGTTGACCGCGAAGGTCAGGATTGCGCCGATGACGAACAATACGATTCCAGTTCCAATACTCATAGACCTGACGCTACTCACATGTCCCCCTTTAGGGGTACCCCTTGCGCTGGGAGCTTCCTGAGTGTTAGGTGAGCGAAATTGCCGGTTGGCGGGGCGATAACCTGAACCCATGACTTCGACGATCGACCTTGCAGTGATCCCCGGCGACGGCATCGGACCGGAGGTGATCGCCGAGGCGCTTGCCGTTCTCAGCGCTGTTGCCGACGTCAAGGCGACCCACTATCCATTCGGCGCAGGGCACTTTCTCGAGACCGGCGACATCCTGTCGGAGGCCGACCTCGCGTCGCTGACGAAGCACGACGCGATCCTGCTCGGTGCCGTCGGGGGAGACCCGCGCGACCCCCGGCTCGCCGGTGGCATCATCGAGCGCGGGCTGCTGCTGAAGCTGCGCTTTGCCCTCGACCACTACGTCAACCTGCGCCCGACCCAGCTGTTCCCCAGCGTCGAGAGCCCGCTTGCCGCTCCCGGCCACGTGGACTTCGTGGTGGTGCGCGAGGGCACGGAGGGGCCGTATGTCGGCAACGGCGGCGCCATCCGTGTCGGCACCCCGCACGAGATCGCGAACGAGGTCTCGATCAACACCGCGTTCGGAGTCGAGCGCGTCGTGCGCTTCGGATTCGAGACTGCGTCCAAGCGAAGCGCCAAGAAGCTCACCCTCGTGCACAAGACGAACGTGCTCACCTACGCCGGCAGCCTCTGGCAGCGCACGGTGGATGCGGTGGCCGCCGAGTACCCGCAGGTCGCGGTCGACTACCTCCACGTCGACGCGGCCACTATCTTCCTCGTGACAAACCCGGGTAGATTCGACGTGATCGTCACAGACAACCTCTTCGGCGACATCCTCACCGATCTGGCCGCCGCAATCAGCGGTGGCATAGGACTGGCAGCCTCCGGCAACATCAACCCGGATGGCGCCTTCCCCAGCATGTTCGAGCCCGTTCACGGTTCGGCTCCCGACATCGCTGGACAGCAGAAGGCCGACCCCACCGCGGCCATCCTCTCGACCGCACTGCTGCTCGATCACCTCGGGCTCACGGATGCGGCGGCGAAGGTCACCGCGGCCGTGTCGGCCGACCTCGCTAGCCGCAGTGGCGCCGCGCGGTCGACCTCCGAGGTCGGCGCAGCGATCCGTGCCCTGCTGGCGTAGCGTTACATCACTGACGTTAAAGGACCAGCCGTGAAGAACCTCCTCGCTCCACAGACCCTTCAGTTCCTCCGCAGCACCAACCAGAACGCGCTGCCCGACGCGGAGCGCGAGGCGATCCTCGCCGACCCCGGCTTCGGCAAGCACTTCACCGACCACATGGTCGACATCTGCTGGTCGGCCAAGGGCGGATGGCACCGCCCGCGCGTGCAGCCGTACGGCCCGATCCAGCTCGACCCGGCTGCCGCGGTGCTGCACTACGCCCAGGAGATCTTCGAGGGCATGAAGGCCTACCGTCACGCCGACGGCTCGATCTGGGCTTTCCGCCCCGACCAGAACGCCGAGCGCCTGCAGCGCTCCGCCCGCCGCATGGCGCTGCCAGAGCTGCCGACCGACTTCTTCATCGAGTCGATCAAAGAGCTCATCGCCGCCGACGGCGCGTGGGTGCCGTCTGCTCCCGACACGAGCCTCTACATCCGTCCGTTCATGTTCGCCAAGGAGGCGTTCCTCGGTGTGCGCGCGGCGGAGAAGGTCAACTACTACGTCATCGCGAGCCCGGCCGGGGCCTACTTCAAGGGCGGCCTCAACCCCGTGAGCATCTGGCTGAGCAGCCACTACTCCCGCGCGGGCAAGGGCGGAACGGGTGCGGCCAAGACCGGTGGAAACTACGCCGCGTCGCTCGTCGCGCAGGCAGAGGCCTACGAGCAGGGCTGCGACCAGGTGCTGTTCCTCGACTCGGAGGAGAACACCTACCTTGAGGAGCTCGGCGGCATGAACGTCGTGCTCGTCAAGAAAGACGGCACGCTCGTGACCCCGCAGTCGGAGTCGATCCTGCCAGGCATCACGCGCGACTCGATCCTGCAGCTGGCAGAAGACAGGGGCCACACGGTCGAGCGCCGCCAGGTGAGCATCGCCGAGTGGCGTGAGGGCGCGGCATCCGGCGACATCGTCGAGGCCTTTGCCTGCGGAACCGCCGCCGTCGTCGCCCCCATCGGCCTTCTGAAGGCTGCCGACTTCGAGATCAGGCACGAGCAGACGTCGACGGCGCTGTCGCTTCGCGAGGAGCTGACCGGCATCCAGTACGGCAAGGTGGCAGACCGGCACAACTGGATGCTGCGGCTCGATAGCTGATGAAGGTCGCGCGCTTCTCCCAGAACGACGGCAATCCCCGCTTCGGCATCGTCGACGGGGACGACCTCGTCGTGCTCGCCGGCGACCCCATGTTCAGCGGATTCGAGACCCTCGACGAGCGCGTGCCGCTCGCCGACGTGAAGCTGCTGGCTCCCGTCATCCCGCGCTCGAAGGTGGTGTGCATCGGGCTCAACTACGCAGAGCACAAGGCAGACATGGGCGACATCGGCCCGACGAGCCCGCTCATGTTCTTGAAGCCCAACACCGCGGTTGTCGGCCCCGGCGACGCGATCCAACTGCCGCAGAACGTCGGCAAGATCGTGCACGAGGGCGAGCTCGTCGTCGTGATCGGCAAGATCGCCAAGCAGATCAGGGCGGAGAACTTCGCCGACTACGTCTTCGGCTACACGATCGGCAACGACGTCTCTGCCCGCGACCTCATGGCCACCGATGGCCAGTGGGGGAGGGCGAAGGGCTTCGACACCTTCGCTCCCATCGGCCCGTGGATCGAGACGGAGCTCGACCCGCAGGCGCTCGAGATCTCGACCTTCGTCAACGGGGAGCCGCGCCGCCACGGCTTCACGAAGGACATGCTGCACCCGGTCGCCGAGATCGTCGCCTTCGCCTCCGACGTGTTCACCCTGCTGCCCGGCGACATCATCATGACGGGCACGCCCGGCGGCCTCGGCGGCTTCGTCGCTGGCGAGACCGTCGACATCACGATCAGCGGCATCGGCACCCTGTCGAACCCGGCGGTCGACCGGCCCGAGCGGTGAAGACCGAGGGCACCCGTCGCGCGAGCGCCCTCCTGGTCTGGGCAGTGGCCAGCGTGGTCGCCGTCGGCTGCACTGTTCCTGCGGGCATCGACGTGCCCGCGCCGACGTGGCCGAGCCAGTCATCCCACGAGGCGCCAGAGCCGTCCGACGCGCACGTCCTTGAGTGCGCGGAGGTGGCAGGCAAACCCGCCTACGCCGTTGGCGCCGGGCCCGCGGACTACATGACCGACTACCGAAGGATCGACGGCGATACCGCCAGTCCCGTTACAAAGTTCGGTGGTCAGCCAACGTGGGTCGACGAGCCGCAATGGCCGCTGAGCAGGTCAACCGGTGCTCGAATGGAGTTCATCGGGCAGGTCGCGCTGGATCCAGACCTCTTCCCGCAGTCCCAGTCGAGCATGGCGTACATCTTCATGACACGGTTCGAGGGCCTTGGAACGGAGTTTCCGGAGATCTGGGACCCGGAGAAAGGCGAGAACGCCGTTATCCTCCAACCAGCTGGCACCCCACTAGTCCAGGCAATAGCCGATGCGACCGGCCCGACGGTCGGATCCGAGGTATATGTCGCGGACCTCGAGCGTCGAGCGGATCCGGCATACATCTCGCAGGAGGTTCTGTGGTCCATCCCCGAGGCCGATCGCCGTTCCTATGCTGAGCCGATCGCGACCGACAAGGTGGGCGGAACTCCCTATTTCCTGCAGGGCGAGGAGTTCCCCCACTGCGGAGGCTCGTCGACCCTGATCACCCAGTTCTCGTACGTTCCCGTCACCGTGAATCTCGGTGACGGCGGCGTCGGCTATGCGTTTATGGATCCGCGCGGCATTGTCGGGGGACTGCTCACCCAGTCCCACTGATCGCCGGTGCGGCGCCCGGTAGAATTGCCCCAAATGTCTTCGCCAATCCCCCCAGCACCTTTCTCGACGGCGACGGGAGCCGACGTTCGCGTCCGCTTCTGCCCGTCGCCCACCGGAACGCCGCACGTCGGCCTCATCCGCACGGCCCTGTTCAACTGGGCCTACGCGCGGCACACGGGCGGCAAGCTCGTGTTCCGCATCGAGGACACGGATGCCCCCCGCGACAGCGAGGAGAGCTACCTGCAGCTTCTCGACGCGCTGCGCTGGTTGAAGCTCGACTGGGACGAGGGCGTCGAGACCGGCGGGCCGCACGAGCCGTACCGGCAGTCGCAGCGCACCGAGATCTACCGTGGCGTGATCGAGACGCTCACGGCATCCGGTCATCTCTACGAGTCCTTCGTGACGGGGGAGGAGATGGAGGCACGCAACCTCGCCGCCGGCCGTGACCCCAAGCAGGGCTACGACAACTTCGAGCGTGAGCTGACCGAGGCGGAGCGCCAGGCATTCAAGGATGAGGGCCGCCAGCCAGCGCTGCGCCTCAAGGTGCCAGACACCGACCTCAGCTTCGACGACCTGGTGCGCGGTGAGATCACCTTCCCGGCTGGCTCGTTCAGCGACTTCGTCGTGGTTCGCCCCAACGGCGCCCCGCTCTACACCTTCGTCAACCCCGTGGATGACGCGCTCATGGGCATCACGCACGTGCTGCGCGGCGAAGACCTGCTCTCGAGCACTCCTCGTCAGATCGCGCTCTACACCGCCCTCATCGAGGTCGGCATCGCCACGGCGATCCCGCGCTTCGGCCACCTTCCCTACGTCATGGGCGACGGCAACAAGAAGCTGTCGAAGCGCGACCCCGAGTCGAACCTGTTCCACCACCGCGACCGCGGCTTCATTCCCGAGGGGCTCGTCAACTACCTCTCCCTGCTCGGCTGGTCGCTCACCCACGACCGCGACCTCTTCTCGCTCGAGGAGATGATCGCGGCCTTCGACGTCGTTGACGTGAACCCGAACCCGGCCCGCTTCGACGTGAAGAAGGCGGAGTCGCTGAACGGGGACCACATCCGGTTGTTGTCGGTCAACGAGCTGGCCTCGCGCCTCGAGCCGTACCTCGCCGACGTCGTCACGACCGATTCCGATCGGGCGCTGCTGCGCCTCGCGACCCCGCTCGTGCAGGAGCGCATGCAGCTGCTCGGCGAGGCTCCCGGTCTGCTCGGGTTCCTCTTCACGCCCGACGAGCAGATCACCCCGGATGCCGACGCGCTTCCCGGGGCGGAGGGGGCATCCGTGCTTGCCGCCGCAATCGCGGCCCTGCAGCCTCTGCACGACTGGGATCACACCGCCATCGAGGAGGCACTGCGCGCCGCCCTCATCGACGGTCTCGGCATCAAGCCGAAGCTCGCGTTCGGCCCGCTGCGCACCGCTCTGTCGGGCAAGCGCATCAGCCCGCCGCTGTTCGAGTCGATGGAGCTGCTCGGCAAGGAGAGCACGATCGCGCGGCTGCAACGCCTCGCGGCCGCCCTCTAGGACCCCCCCGCTGCTGCGCTGCACCCTGCCAAATGCAGGCCGGCAGCGGTAGTAATCGCGCTCCTGCGCGGACGTCAAGGCGCGCTGGGTCACCGTGGCCTTCATTTGGCATGGTGGGATGTGGCCGCGTTTCCGAGGGCGTGAATCGTGCGCTAAAGTGGACAGTCGGCTCTGCTTCGGCTGAGCCCATTGGGGTATGGTGTAATTGGCAACACGGAAGATTCTGATTCTTTTGTTCTTGGTTCGAGTCCAGGTACCCCAGCCAACTGGCGCATAGCCGCCCTCGCCGCGTGAGTTCCCCGCTGGCCCGTGAAGTCCCGCTGGTTCGTCAAGTACAGTGGCGTCAACATGTCGTTCTCACGCCGAACATTCCTGGTCGGTGCCGGCTCCGGGCTGTCACTGCTCGTTCTGGCGGCGTGCACCGATTCCACGGTCGAGCCGACGCCCACGCCGACGCCGACGCCGATCGGAACCGTTCCAGCACCCTCGAGCTTCCACCGTTCCACCTGGACGGCCGACCCCTACTCCCGTGGCGCGACGAGCTACCTCGGGGTCGGTGCGACTCCTCAGGCCCGCGAGATCCTGCGCCAGCCGGTGATCGACCGGGTCTTCCTCGCGGGCGAGGCGGTCTCCGATGAGCCGGGCACCGTCCGCGGGGCTGTCGACTCCGGGGCCGCGGCCGCGAGGCAGCTGATCGCACTCGCCGGCGACGGTGAGCGCATCGCTGTCATCGGCGCCGGAGCCGCCGGCATCGAAGCCGCCCGCCAGCTCGCGATCCGGGGCGTGGATGTCGTGCTCATCGAGGCGAGGGACCGCGTCGGCGGCCGCATCGACAGCCGCACGACGAAGGCCGACGTTCCGATCGAGCTCGGCGCGTGGCGCCTCTCCGACGGAGCCGACGGCGAGCTCATCGACAGGCTCGAGCGCGCCGAGGTCGGGGTGATCCCACTCGCGGGTGCCTCCGCCTTCGCTGAGGGGTCGACCGTGTCCGAGGTCGATTCAGACACAGAACCACAGGCCAGCAAGGTGGCCGAGGCCATCGAGGCGGCCCGGCAGCAGCCGGTGGATATCTCCGTTGCCGAGGCGATCGAGCAGTTCGGTCTCGCCGACGATCTCGATGCAGAGGGCGCGTTGCTGCTGAGGCAGCTGCTTGCAGAGCTTGCGGCAACCACGGGTGCGGACGCCGCCGACCAGACCTCGTGGTTCCTCACCCGGGTTGTCGGCGAGCCGACATCCATTCCCGATGGACCGATGAGCGCCCTCTTCGACAACGCTCTCGAGGGGCTTGACCCGGCACTGTCCACGGTTGTCGTCGGGGTGTTCTACGACGACGACGGGGTGAGTCTTCGACTCGGAACGGGGGAGTCCCTCGCGGTCGACCGCGTCATCCTCACGGTTCCGCTCGGCGTGCTCAAGGAGCAGGCGATCGAGTTCGACCCCGTTCTTCCGCTGCTGCATCGCAGTGCGCTCGACGAACTGAGCGTCGGGCATGTCGAGGTCGTCGTGCTCGAGTTCGAGGAGCCGTTCTGGCAGACAGAGGCTGTGGTGTGGCTCACCGACGACGAGGATGCTGCCGTGCGGCTCTGGGTCAACCTGCTTCCGGTGACGGGCGAGCGCATCCTGCTCGGCGTTGTCGGAGGCGAAGCGGCGCTCGCCCTCTCCGACCTCGACGACGACGCCCTGCTAGAGGCTGCCGAGCGAAGCCTCGCGGCGTTCTCGTGACCGCCACGACGCCGCACTGAGGGCACTGACGGCGACGACGCTTGCTCCCACGACCGCGAAGACGGCGAGTGCGGCGCCGGAGTACAGCAGGAACTCGGCGATGTCTTCCGACTGATGCGGGTCGAGGAAGTAGTACGGGTACCACCCGGTGATGGCTCCCCGGATCATCGTCACCCCGCCCCAGCTGAGCGTGTAGCCGAGCACAATGGGGATCACCTTCCAGGGCGCGCGGCGCGAGCGCGGCGACAGCACCCACTCGAGCAGTGCCGCCGCGGGGAGGATGAAGTGCAGCACCACGTCTGACCATGGCACGTCGATGCGGATGGCGCGAAGGCTCGACTGCTGAACGATGACGGCAAACACGAGCCCCGATGTGACGGTGCACGTGAGCACGGCAGCCCGCGCGGCGTGGAGGCGTGGTCCGATGATCCGACCGCGAAGGGCGAGGAAGCCGGTGACCGCTGTGATCACGACGAACGCGGTGTTGCTCTGAATGGTCAGGTATCCGAAGAAGTTGCCAGGCTCGAAGGTGATCGAACCGAGGCCCCAGAGGTAGCGCGAGATGAGGGAGGCAATGCAGACGGCGGCCATGACGAGCTGCGCGGCGCCGAGCGCGCGGATGAGGGGCCTTCCGCGTTCAGGAAGGGGTGGCCTCACGCTGACGGACATGTAGCACCAAGGCTACAACGCGACCAGATGGCGGCTGGGGCGCGCTGCGGCGGGCTCCGTTGGCAACGGGTATAGACAGCAGCACTATCGATAGCTACACTATCGATCATGAGGATGTCCGAACTGAGCGAGCGCAGCGGCGTCGCTGTGCCCTCCATCAAGTTCTACCTTCGCGAGGGCCTGCTGCAGCCGGGCGAGTACTCGAGCCCCAACCAGGCGAGCTACGGCGATGACCACGTGCAGCGGCTTCGGCTCGTGCGCGCGCTCATCGACGTCGGAGGACTGAGCGTCTCTGGCGTGCGGGCCGTGCTTGCCGCGATCGACGACACAGAGCTGCCGCTCGACTGGGCGTTCGGGCTCGCGCAGCACGCGATCCCCGGTGGGGTGGTCGCCACCGAGACGGAGAACGGCCGCGGCACCGTCGAGGTGGAGCAGGCTCTCGAGCGTGCCGGGTGGCAGATCAGCGCGCGCAACCCCGGTCGGGCCATGAGCGCGCGGGTCATCGACTCCTATGAGCGACTCGGCCACGAGCGTCTCATCGAGGTGCTGCCCGACTACATGCGCGCGGCGGAGATCGTCGCGGAGGCCGACCTTCGGGCGGTTGCCGACGCGCCGGACCGCGCCGCGATGGTCGAGACCGTCGTGGTGGGAACGGTGCTCGGTGACACCCTTTTCGCCGGACTGCGTCGCATGGCGCAGGAACGCGCCTCTGACGAGTACTTTCCTGCCCCATCCGGGGCGATCCCACCCACCGAGCTCGATTGCGATCCAGAAGAAGGCACCCCATGACCACCATCCCGACCACCTGGCACCGCCCGCTCCTCTGGCTGGCCGCAGCCATGGGCCTGCTCGCCGTTGCCGCCACCATCGGCGCGATCGTCGACCCCCGTGAGGTGCTCGGCACCAACCTCTGGTTCAAGCCGCTCAAGTTCGCGATCTCCATCGCCATCTACTCTGTGTCGCTCTCGTGGCTGCTCAGCCTCATCCAGCGTCGTCGACGGTTCTTCTGGGCGCTTGGCACGGTCTCGGCGATCGGCCTCGTGGCGGAGATCGTCATCATCGTCGGAGCTGCCGCGCTGGGCGGCACGAGCCACTTCAACATCTCCACTCCGTTCAGTGCCGCACTGTGGAGCGTCATGGCGGTGTCGATCGGCATCGTCTGGATGATCGTGCTCGTCGTCAGCATTGCGCTCTTCCGCGTCGACCTCGGCGATCGCGCCCGCACGGTCGCCATCCGGGCCGGAGCGCTCCTCGCCGTCGTCGGCATGGGCCTTGCCTTTCTCATGACCTCGCCAACCGCCCAGCAGCTCGCCGACTTCCAGGGCATCGCCGGTGCCCACGCGGTTGGCATCGCAGACGGCGGTCCTGGGCTGCCGCTGCTCGGCTGGAGCACCGTCGCCGGCGACCTGCGCATCCCGCACTTCGTCGGCATGCACGCCCTGCAGTTCTTCCCGCTGCTGGCCATCGGGCTCGAGCTCGCCGCGCGTCGCGTCGCCGTGCTGCGGAACGCCGAGGTGCGCCGCCGTATCGTCTGGGTCGCCGTCGTCTCCTTCTCCGCCACGATCCTCGTGCTGACCTGGCAGGCGCTCAGCGCGCAGTCGATCGTGCAGCCGGCCGGGCCGATCCTTGTCGCGGGAATCGCGGTGACGGTGCTGACATCCATCGCGCTCGCCGCCTCTGTGCTGCTGCCCGTGCGCGAGCCCGTCGCGAGCAAGACAGACTACGAGATCGTCTCCTGAGTCGTACGCTGGAGCCATGACTGAGCAGACCATTCCCGTCGTACCGCACTGGATCAACGGAGCGGAGTCGCCGAGCTCGAGCGGCCGCACCTCGCCGGTGTACGACCCCGCGCTCGGCGTCGTCACCAAGAACCTCTCGCTCGCGAACGCCGCGGAGATCAACGCGGCGGTGGCGAGCGCGAAGGCGGCGTTCCCCGCGTGGCGCGACACCTCGATCACCAAGCGCCAGTCGATCCTGTTCACGTTCCGCGAGCTGCTGAACGCCCGCAAGGGGGAGCTCGCCGAGATCCTCACGAGCGAGCACGGCAAGGTGCTCTCCGACGCCCTCGGCGAGATCACCCGCGGTCTCGAGGTCGTCGAGTTCGCCACCGGCTTTCCGCACCTGCTCAAGGGCGAGTTCAGCGAGCAGGTGTCGACGGGCGTCGACGTCTACTCGACCAAGCAGCCGCTCGGTGTCGTCGGGGTCATCAGCCCGTTCAACTTTCCCGCGATGGTGCCGATGTGGTTCTTCCCCATCGCGATCGCGGTCGGCAACACGGTCGTGCTGAAGCCGAGCGAGAAAGACCCCTCGGCCGCCAACTGGCTTGCCGCGCTGTTCACCGAGGCTGGTCTGCCCGACGGTGTGCTCAACGTGCTGCACGGCGACAAGGAGGCGGTGGATGGGCTGCTGGCCCACCCCGACATCCAGTCCATCTCCTTCGTCGGGTCGACCCCGATCGCGCAGTACATCTACGACACGGCATCGAAGAACGGCAAGCGCGTGCAGGCTCTCGGTGGAGCGAAGAACCACATGCTCGTGCTGCCCGACGCCGACCTCGACCTCGTGGCCGACTCCGCCGTCAACGCGGGATTCGGCTCGGCGGGTGAGCGCTGCATGGCCATCTCCGTCGTCGTCGCCGTCGAGCCCGTCGCCGACGAGCTGATCGCCAAGATCGCGGAGCGCATGGCCGGGCTCACGGTCGGCGACGGCCGCCGCAGCTGCGACATGGGCCCACTGGTCACGAAGGTGCACCGCGACAAGGTTGCCAGCTATATCGACACTGCGATCGAGGATGGCGCGACGGTCGTCGTCGACGGCCGCGACATCGACGTCGACGGCGAGGCCGACGGGTTCTGGCTCGGCCCGACGCTTCTCGACCGGGTACCACTCACCTCGAAGGCCTACACAGAGGAGATCTTCGGACCAGTGCTGTCGGTCGTTCGGGTGCACTCCTATGAGGAGGGCGTCGCCCTGATCAACGCCGGCGCCTTCGGCAACGGCACCGCGATCTTCACGAACGACGGGGGAGCGGCCCGCCGCTTCCAGAACGAGATCGAGGTCGGCATGATCGGCATCAACGTTCCCATCCCCGTTCCCGTCGCGTACTACTCCTTCGGCGGCTTCAAGCAGTCGATCTTCGGCGATGCGAAGGCGTACGGCCCGCAGGGCGTGCACTTCTTCACGCGGGAGAAGACGATCACCAGCCGCTGGCTCGACCCGAGCCACGGCGGCATCAACCTCGGGTTCCCGCAGAACTAGAAGTCGATCGACTCGCCAGGCTCCAGCACGACGTACTCTCCGCCGCCCTGTTCGACGGCCCAGCGCAGGCGCTGGTTCGCGAGCCCCTTGCCGATGACCGAGAGCACCATCTCGTGCACGGGAATGGCGCGCTTCGGGGCGACCGCGAGCACGTAGTCGATCGCCTCGGAGATCTTGAGCCATGGGGCGCCCGCCGGAACGGCGAGGGTCTCGACCGCCACCGGGGGAATGTGGAACGAGTCACCGGCGTAGTAGAAGCGGTCGTTGACCAGCACGCCGACGTTGTCGATGACGGGGATAGACGAGTGGATGACGGCGTGCTTCCCGCCGAAGAACGCGAGGGTGAACGGACCGGCCTCGATCACGTCCCCGTCCTTCACGCTGGTGACGTCGTGGCCCGCTGCCGCGGCCCCGACTCCGGGTGGCCCGTAGATCGCGGCCTCAGGATTGCGAGCGAGGATGCGGTCGAGCTGCTCGCTCGTGAAATGGTCGCCGTGCTCGTGGGTGATGACGATCGCGACGACGTCGCTGAGGTCGTCGAGGGGCAGCGAGAAGCTGCCTGGATCGATGACGATGCGGGTGTCCGCCAGCTCGAGGACCATCTCTGAATGCTCGTACTTGGTCAGCTTCATGGCTTCAGCCTATTTCGCCAGGCGTGCACGGAATACCCCCTGGGGGTATGCTGTTGTCATGATCGACGACCTGAAGAAACGCGCGCTGCATCGCAGCAAGATCCTCGAGGGCCAGATGCGGGGCCTCGAGAAGATGATCGAGAACGAGGAGTACTGCATGGACATCATCACGCAGTCCCTCGCCATTCAGAAGTCCCTGCGCAGTCTCAACAAACTGCTCGTCGAGAACCATCTGCGCACGCATGTCACGCACATGTTCCACGAGGGCGGCGACCAGGCAGAGCTGGCCGTCGACGAGCTGCTGAAGGTCTACGAGCTCAACAACGTACGAGGAGAGTCGAAGTAATGGCCAACGACCACCACGACCACCATCCGGTCATCGAGCCGGTCGGGACGGTCGAGACGGACCACAGCGCCCATGACCACGGCACCCACGACCACGGTGCCCATGATCACGGCACCCACGACCACGGTGCCCATGACCACGGTGCTGCCGACCACAGTGGCCATGACCACAGCGCCCACGACCCCGCGCAGTTCAAGCGCAAGTTCTGGGTGAGCCTGGCGCTCACGGTTCCCACGCTGGTCTTCTCCCACGGCTTCCAGGAGCTGCTCGGGCTCACCCAGCCGCGCTTTGCGTACAGCGAGTACATCCCCGCCGTCTTCGGCATCATCCTGTTCTTCTACGGAGGGCTGGTGTTCCTGCGGGGCGCCCTGACCGAGCTGCGATCGCGCCAGCCCGGCATGATGACCCTCATCTCACTCGCGATCGTCGTGGCGCTGGGCTACAGCATCGCGGTCACCCTCGGGTTCCCTGGCATGGACTTCTGGTGGGAGCTCGCCACCCTCATCACGATCATGCTGCTCGGCCACTGGGTCGAGATGTCGGCCGTCATGGGTGCGCAGAACGCGCTGGGCGAGCTCGCGAAGTTGATTCCCGACACCGCAGACCTCGTGCACGGCGATCATGTGATGCCGGTGCCGGTGGCGCAGCTGAAGGTCGGCGATCATCTTGTGGTGCGCCCGGGCGCCACGGTGCCGACAGACGGCGTCGTCGTCGACGGCGAATCGCACGTCAACGAGTCGCTGCTGACCGGTGAGTCGACCGAGGTCGGCAAGCGCCTCGGAGACACCGTGATCGGCGGCAGCATCAACGGCAGCGGATCCCTGACGGTGGAGGTCACCCGTGTCGGTGCCGACACAGCGCTCGCGGGCGTGATGCGGCTTGTCGCCGACGCCCAGGCCAGCAAGTCCGGTGTGCAGAGGCTCGCCGACCGCGCGGCCTCCTGGCTGTTCTTCGTCGCCCTCGGGGCGGCCGTGCTGACCCTGGCGGCGTGGTGGCTCATCGATCCGAGCGACCCGGCGTTCGTCATCGAGCGAGTGGTGACCGTTCTCGTGATCGCGTGCCCGCAAGCGCTCGGCCTCGCCATCCCTCTCGTCGCCCTCATCTCGACGACGAAGGGCGCTCGCCACGGCATCCTCGTTCGTGATCGCGCCGCCCTTGAAGACGCCCGCTCCATCCAGGTGGTGCTGTTCGACAAGACCGGAACCCTCACCGAGGGGCGTCAGGGCGTCGTCGGAATCACTGCAGCACCCGGCAGCACGGAGGAGTCGGTGCTCTCTCTCGCCGCGTCCGTCGAGGGCAAGGCGGAGCATCCGATCGGTCGTGCCATCGTCGCGGAGGCGAGGTCGCGTGGCGTCAAGACCGCGCGGTCGTCGAAGTTCGCCTCCCTCGCCGGTCTCGGCGCAGAGGCCACCGTCGACGGCCGTCGCCTCACCGTCGGCAGCCAGCGCCTCGCGACCTCGCGCGGCATCACCCTGGCTCCAGAGCTCGTGCGAGCCGTGCAGTCGGCGACATCCTCTGGAACGGGCTTTGTGGTCGTGCTCGACGAGCACTCCGCTATCGGCGTTATCACGATCGCGGATGTCGTGCGGCCGGAGTCGGCGGAGGCGGTGGCGCGCCTGAGGAAGGCCGGCATCCGTGTCGCCATGCTCACCGGGGATTCGCACGCCGTCGCCAACGCGGTCGCTGCCCAGCTCGGCATCGACGAGGTCTTCGCCGAAGTGCTGCCCGGCCAGAAGGCCGATGTCGTGCGCGGCCTCCAGGAGGACGACACCAGGGTTGCGATGGTCGGCGACTGCGTCAACGACGCCCCAGCGCTGGCGACCGCCGACGTGGGCATCGCCATCGGAGCAGGAACGGATGTCGCCATCGAGTCCGCGGGAATCGTGCTCGCCTCGAGTGACCCGCGCGGCGTGCTCGCGACGATCCGCCTCAGCCGGGCGACCTACCGCAAGATGCAGCAGAACCTGTTCTGGGCGACCGGATACAACGTCATCGGCATCCCGCTCGCCGCCGGTGTGCTGTTCGGGGCTGGCATCCTGCTCTCCCCGGCGCTCGGCGCGGTGTTCATGTCGGTCTCGACCATCGTGGTCGCGCTCAACGCCCAGCTGCTGCGACGCCTCCAACTGGGGGAGTAGCCGCTCGCGCTGGCACGTCATACTGGTGGCGTGCCAGCGAAGCCGCTGCGACTCGTCGTCGCCATCAACCCGTCCGCCTCGTTCGGCAAGGGCAGCCACGTCGGCCCTGCCGTCGTCAGCACCCTCCGTGGCCTCGGCCACGAGGTCACGAGCCTGCAGGAGCCGAGTTTTCTCGAGCTCATGGCATCTGGTCGTGCAGCTGTCGCGTCCAAGCCAGACGCGCTCATCGTCGTCGGCGGTGACGGCATGGTCAATCTCGGGGTCAACCTGGTGGCGAAGACCAAGGTGCCGCTCGGCATCGTGCCATCGGGCACGGGCAACGACATGGCGCGCGGCCTCGGCATCCCCTTCGACAACACCGAGGCGGCGATCGAGGCGCTCGCGAACGCCCTGCACAAGCCCGCCCGCGTGATCGACGCCGGCCGCATCCACCACCTCGACACCGAGACCGGACTGCCGAAGACCACCTGGTTCGCGTGCGCGATCTCGGCGGGCTTCGACGCGGTGGTGAACCAACGGGCCAACCTGATGACCCACCCGAAAGGACCGAGCCGCTACATCGTCGCCCTGCTCATCGAGCTCGCGCGCCTCAAGCCGATCGAGTACACCCTCGAACTGGATGGCGTGACGACGGTCACCAAGGCCGCCCTCGTCTCGATCGGCAACAGCGTCTCGCTCGGCGGTGGCATGAAGATCACGCCAGACGCCAAGCTCGACGACGGGCTGCTCGACGTTCTCGTCGTGCAGCCGCTCGGCCGGATTGCCTTCATGCGCATCTTCCCGCGCGTCTTCACGGGCGAGCACGTCACGGATCCCCGGGTCAGCATCCAGCGCGCCAAGCGCATCACCATCAGCGCCCCCGGCGTCGCGGTCTTCGCCGACGGCGAGAGCCTCGGCACCCTGCCGATCGACGTCGAGGTCGTGCCTGGCGCTCTTCGCGTGCTCGCCTAGCGGTCGTTTTTGTGGAGTGCCAATTCGTATGGCATACTCGTAAAGTTGTCGTGACGGCCCCATCGTATAGCGGCCTAGTACGCTGCCCTCTCACGGCGGTAACACCGGTTCGAATCCGGTTGGGGTCACCAACAAGAAAACCCGGTTCTCGCGAACCGGGTTTTTTCTTGCCCGCGTCTTCTGTGCCCGCGTCGTGTGACCGCAGCGAGTCGGATACGATTGTGTCTGCGAAGGGGAGTATCCCGATTCGCCGTGAACGTCAGCACGGGCTCCAGCGTTGCAGCCCCGGACACGGCGGCATCCACCTGGTTCCACCGGATGCGGGAGAGACTTTCAGGCCCTCCCACGCCCATTTCGAACCGTAAAGGCTCCCGTGCTCTCCTTCCTCCCTGCTGCGACAGAGGCCGCGTCCTCTGGCACCGTCATTCCCGTCTGGTTCGAGGTCACATCCCTCGTCGTCGTGCTGCTCATCCTGACGGCCGACCTCGTTCTGGCCTACATGCGCCCGCACATCCCGTCGACCCGCGAATCCGGACTCTGGGTCGGCTTCTACGTCGCCCTCGCCCTGGTCTTCGCCGGGCTGCTCTTCGCCATCGGCGATGCCGACCACGGTGTCGAGTTCATCGCCGGCTGGGCGACGGAGTACAGCCTCAGCATCGACAACCTGTTCGTCTTCGTGATCATCATGGGCCGATTCTCCGTGCCGAGGAAGTACCAGCAGGAGGTGCTGATGGTCGGCATCATCATCGCCCTCGTGCTGCGCGGCATCTTCATCCTGCTCGGCGCCGCGATCATCGAGAGCTACAGCTTCGTCTTCTACCTGTTCGGCGCCTTCCTCGTCTACACAGCGATCCGCCAGGCGTTCGAGAACCACGACGACATGGAGGAGAAGGAGAACGGCGTCATCCGGTTCCTTCGCAAGCGCGTCTCGATCACCGACAGCTACGACGGCGCCAAGCTGCGCACGGTGATCGACGGCAAGAAGGTGTTCACCCCGATCCTCGTCGTGTTCATCGCAATCGGCACGACAGACCTCGTCTTCGCGCTCGACTCGATTCCGGCGATCTTCGGAATCACGCAGAACCCGTTCATCGTCTTCACCGCCAACGTCTTCGCGCTCATGGGCCTTCGCCAGCTCTACTTCCTGCTCGGCGACCTCATCGACAAGCTCGAGTACCTGCACTACGGCATCGCGTTCATCCTCGCGTTCATCGGCGTCAAGCTCTTCTTCCACGCTCTGCACGAGAACGAGCTCCCGTTCATCAACGGCGGCAAGCACGTCGAGTGGGCGCCGGAGATCAGCACCTGGCTCTCGCTCGGGGTGATCATCGCGTCGATGACGGTCGCCACCGTGGCGAGTCTCATCAAGATCCGCATAGATAGCGCGAAAGCGAACACTCTCGTTAAATGACCCGCGTGTGGGGCATACCGGCCGGGACCGCGCACTTGTAGCGTGGGGGCCAGGGAAC
>NZ_JBXMIS010000010.1:0-4743 GCF_057073975.1 Conyzicola sp.
TCCCCCAAGCCACCGTCGGAGCGCCTCAGCCTCACGCTTCCGGTCATCAACAGCTCTGAGCGCATCTGGGCGGTGCTGGCAGGTGCCGACAAGGCTTCCGCACTCGGTCTCGTGCTCGCTGGCGTCAGCGCCAACGAGGTGCCAGCGGCGGGAGCGAACGGCGTGCGCCGTACCGACCTCCACGTCGACAGTGAGGCATCGGCAGAGGTGCCAGAGAGCCTGACGACGACGGAGATCTACTGGACGGCCGCCGACAGCCCTGAGTGACGCGCCCGGGCCGGTTCAGGCGTCGAGAACCTCGGCCATCTTGCTCGCGTAGCGCCGGGCGATCGACAGCGCTGCGCCGATGGTCGCGTCGTTGTCGAAAAGCGCGGACAGCACCATCACGTGCCCAGGCACTCGCAGCTGCACGACGTAGCCCTTGACGGCCGAGATGATGATGTACTCGGTGTTGCCAATGCGCAGCTCGTGCGCGACGGCGTCGCCGAGCGCCTGCATGGAGCTCGCCATGCTGGCGAACCGCGGGCCGTCGGTCGTGCGGCTCGGCAGCCGCGCGACGTCGAAGCCGTCGTCGGTGAGGAACGCGGCGTAGACGAGCGACACCGAGACGCTCTTCATCTCCGTGAGGATATCCGCGGCCGCCCCGGTCACAACCGGATTGTTCTGCGCTGCCACCTTCGTCATGCCTGTACCTCTCCTAGATCTCCGAATTCTGCCCTGGCCTCGATGCTCACGATGAGCGAGAGCAGGACCATCTGCATGTGATCGCCGTCACGAGGATCGACGGTGAACACGGGTACGGCCATGTCGGGGTGCACGCGCTCTAGTGCATCCGCGTAGTCCTTGACCGATGGCTCCGGCGAGATATCCGACCGCGAGACGCCGACGACGACTCCGCCCTTGTCGTAGAGCTCCCGGAAGTCCTCGATGAACGTCAGCATCTCGGATATTGGGTCTGGCGCATCGTTGTTGACCAGAAGGATCATGCCTTCTGCGCGCTGCTTGAGAATGTTCCACATGAAGTCGAAGCGCTTCTGCCCCGGAATCCCGTACATGCGGATCTTGTCCTCTGTGTCGAGGACGATCTCTCCGTAGTCGAGGGCGACGGTCGTCGTCGGCTTGTCGACGCGGTCCCGCTCCGAGTTGTTCGCCTCGGTCGATATGACCTCGGTCTCGCTCAGGCTGCGGATCGCGGTGGTCTTGCCAGCCCCCATGGGACCGGTGAACAGGATGACGTGCTCAGCCACGGGGTCACCGCCCCAGTCGGGCGCGAAGGCGGGCGAACAGGCTCTTGCCCTGCTCCTGCTGCGGGGCCTCGACGATGACCGGTGCGGCCACCTCTGAGGAGTACTTGAGCAGCTGCATGAGGCTGAGGGCGTTGATGAGGTCCTGTGCGACAGCGACCGTCGTCTTGGCCGCCGCAGCGAGCTCAGCCGCCGTGAAGTAGGCGTTGCCGAGCGCTGCGAGCATGTACATCTGCTGCATGCTGTGCATGTGCCGCGGCATGTTGGGCCAGCGCGAGAGGCGAACCCGCTTGCTCTGGTCGAGCCACGACGCCGGCGCACCCTCGAAGGCGTTGTTTCCGAGAACCCAGAGCAGGCCGTCGAGGTTCTTAGGAGTAGCGGAGAAGTCTGCCGCGGGGTGGCTCGCGATGCCGAGGCCGGTCATGCCGACCGGGAAGTCTTCGAGGGGCCGTGGCCACTCGAAGTTGTACCGGGGAATGTCGATCTGGAGCATCTCGCGCGAGCCGAGGACGACGGTGAGCACCACGGCAGCCGACTGCTGCAGCGCGGCATGCACCGACGCCGCTACCTCGCCCCAGGTTCCAGCCCCGGTTGCTGGGGGGCGATTCGAATCGAGGGTCACTCTGTGCTCCGTTCAGTGGTGACGGCGCGTTGCAGCGTCCGCCTGGTAGTCCACGCCATCGCGGCGTGTGTGCGAATTGCTTCGCAGGGATCGTCACGGTCGCCCGTCATCGGGCGGCTCCGCTAGATCGTCAGCTTGTCGCCCGCCTCCGAGGCCTTGAACCGCGCCATGGCGAGACTCGACCGTTCCTTGTCGACGATGAGGTAGAGGAAGATCCTCGGGTTGTTCATGAGCGGGCGGATGATCTGCAGCTGCGTCGAGAGTGTGACGAGCAGGTCTTCGACCTCGTCATCCAGTCCGAGCGTCTTGACGGTGGAGCGACGGGCACGCAGCATGACGGAGGCACCGGCGGCTGCAAGCTCGAGGTCTTCCACGATGCCGGCGTTGCCGAGGATCATGCCGGTGTCGCCGTCGACGAGCGCGACGGACATCGCTCCATCGAAGGCGATGACGTCATTGAGAGTGTCGTTGAGGCTCGGGCCGCTCGAGACGACTGCAACCGCTTCCGGTGCCTCGGCAGAGGCCGGCTCAGAAGACTCTTCCTTGCCGGTGGGAACGAACGCATCGAGCTTCGATGACCAAGACCGAAAGTCTGGCTCGTCGTAGTAGTCGTCGGGCACGTATGGCTCTGGCGCCTTGCGGAGAAGCCGGCCCACGCCTCGGGGTTCGTTCGCCATGATCGCTCCTTCGTAGCTCTCGGGACATGCTAGAAGGGCTGTGTTCTACGACACTGGACCCCACTGGTTCCGATGCTACGCGGCCCTCTGTGGCACCGCAGTACCCCAGTTGTAGGGCATTTGGGGGACTAGACCCGTCTGTCGGCTAGAGCGCCAGTCGCGCTTCGCACTCCGACACACGAAAGCGTGCGAGCGCGAGGTTTGCCTTGGCCTTGTCGAGGGTGACGAAGAGGAAGATCGACGGGTTGGCCTTGAGCGGACGCATGATGTCGTACTGCGTCGACAGCGTGATGAGGATGTCGTCGATGGTCGATTCGCGACCGAGAGCCTTGAGCGACTTCAGCTGCGCCCGAACGACCTCGGTGTTGCCTGCAGCGATGACCTCGATGTCGAAGGACTCGCCGCTCTGGCCGAGGATCAGGCCGGACTCGCTGTCGACGAGCGCAGCGGTCTGAGCGCCGGCAAGCTCGACGAGCTCATCCAGTGCATCGGTGATCTTCGACATGACGGCTCCTCAGACGGCGGGCAGGTGTGACGAGGGTACTACGCCTGGGTGGCGGTGCCGCGGCGGGCGCGCAGCTGGTCGAGCGCTTCCGCGAGAAGGGACTCTGCCTCTTCTTCGCTGCGACGCTCCTTCACGTAGGCGAGGTGCGTCTTGTACGGCTCCAGCTTGGCTACCGACGGCGGGTTGTCCTTGTCGCGACCAGCAGGGAGCCCGCTCTGCGGGGAGTCGATCGTGACCGGGATCTCGTCGTCGGGCAGGTTCGCCGCGAAGGAGCGAACTGTCTCGTTGCCCAGCTCGTCCCAGTAGGACACCTGGATGCGCTCCGCGTGGAATCCGCGATCCTGCTCGCCCATGGGGCCAGCGCCAACGCGCGAGCCTCGAATTGCACTTCCGCCAGATGCCATGATCTACTCCCTCGCGCTTACGCGCCGGTGAAGCGGGTGATGAGCCCGAGAACGACGATGCACAGCAACCAGAGGATGCCGAGGAACACGGTGATGCGGTTGAGGTTGCGCTCTGCCACACCGGATGCACCGAGGTTGGAGGTGACGCCGCCGCCGAACATGTCGGAGAGGCCGCCACCACGCCCGCGGTGCAGCAGGATGAGCAGGGTCAGCAAGAGGCTAGTGATCCCCAGAATTACCTGGAAGATGACCTGGATGATGTCCACTACAACCCTTTCAACCGCGGCAGATTGCCGCACGCAAGTATAACCGCTGTTCGGCGGCCCAATCGGACGGGAAAACTAGACCCCGACGTGCTTCTGGAAACGCGAGATAGCGGCGAACTCTGCGACATCGAGGCTCGCGCCGCCCACGAGGGCACCGTCTACGTTCGGCTGGCGCATGAAGCCCGCGATGTTGCCCGACTTGACGGATCCTCCGTAGAGGATGCGCGTGGCATCCGCGACGTCCTGGCCGAGTACCTCGGCGAGAACGCCTCGGAGCGCCGCACAGACCTGCTCTGCCTGCTCTGGCGTCGCGGCCTGGCCGGAGCCGATGGCCCAGACGGGCTCATAGGCGATGACGATGTCGGTCGGCGCCGTGATCGCGGCAAGGGCGGCACGCAGCTGGGCGACAGGAACCGCGCTCGGCCCGTGGGTCTCGAGGTCGTCTGCCGTCTCGCCGACGCAGATCACGGGCACGATGCCGTGCTTGATGGCTGCGGCTGACTTGGCCGCCACGATCTCGTCGCTCTCCGCGTGCATGGTGCGTCGCTCGGAATGCCCGATGATCACGTACTTCGCGTCGAGCGCCTTGAGGAACGCACCCGAGATCTCGCCCGTGTACGCGCCAGAGTCGTGCTGCGAGACGTCCTGTGCGCCGAAGACCAGCTCGAGCTTGTCGGCCGAGATCAGCGTCTGCACGCTGCGCAGGTCGGTGAATGGCGGGAACACCGCCACCTCCGCGCCCGCGAAGTCGTGGTTGGCGTCCTTGAGGGTCCACGCGAGCTTCTGCACGAAGGCGATCGCCTGCAGGTGGTCGAGGTTCATCTTCCAGTTGCCCGCCATGAGCGGGGTCCGCGTCTGCGTGGCCATCAGGCCTCCTCCTCCAGGACGGCGATGCCGGGGAGCTTCCTTCCCTCCAGGAACTCGAGGGAGGCGCCTCCGCCGGTCGAGAGGTGGTCGAACGAATCCTCCAGGCCGAGCTTGCGGACGGCCGCCAGGCTGTCGCCGCCGCCGACGACCGTGAAGGC